>CAZERX010000102.1:0-7274 GCA_964515045.1 uncultured Eubacterium sp. | reverse complement strand
TTGGCGGTCGCTGAAGCTGTACCTGTCCCCGCGGCATATACGGTCTCTGCGTGACATCGCTCTCCTCGCGGATGTCATACAGGTACAGTCCTACGATATAGTCCACATCCTGATCGGCAGGTGTGGAGATCTCAATATTGTTTGGTGAGGGTATCGGCTCCGGACACATCTTTTCACGAAGTACCCGAACGATATACGAGCTCACATCTGATATGATTGTATAATCTGCCATCTGCTTTCCTCAACTTTCCGTTTCTCCGGCAAATACCTGATACAGCTCCTGTGCCAGACCTTCCGTTTCGTCATCCAGACAGATTCCATAATCGGTGTCCGTCACATACACGAGACTGCACGAAAAATACGTTTCTGCCGTATCCTGATCCACATAGGGCAGATTGTTCTGGTATTCCACCTTGTAATTTTTGATCTCAAGAACGGTGCCGTCCGTCTTGGTCACTTTATTGCTGCCAACACGGAAGGACAATGTCGCTCCATGCGCCGTCAGTGTCGCTTCCTGCTTGGAATCGCTGTATACATACCGGTAACCGGATGCCTGCGCCAGTACCGCAAGCGGTGCATATTTCGTATCCCTCACATCCAGAAGCTGTGTATAAACAAACGGATTTCCTGCTCTGCTGCTGATCTGTGCATACTGCTGTGCCAGCGTTTTCGCATTTGCATTTCCGTTTTTCTCGTATAACCACTCAAGCGCTGCCGCGGCTGCGGACTGCTGTCCGGTGCTGAGTGAAGCAAAGGAACCGCCGAACGTCTGCGCGATCATATTTTCAAGCTCAGATGCCGTATAGGTACCGGCTGTACCGCCGGTCGCAGAGCCGTCTGCACCGGAATTAGCCATGTCATGCAGACTGCTGTCCTTACTCTTTTCCTTTGCGGTCTCAAGCTCTTTCCCGAGCGACTTCTTTTTATCATCTGACAGCGTCGATGCGCCGAGCGCATCCTGCAGCTCCTTTAACGCATCCTCCGCACCGAGAACGGCAAGTGCGTTCAGTGTTTCGGAAAGTCCGGTCACATCGCCGGTATTGATGGCTGTCATGGCATCCTTTTTCATGCCGTCGATCGTGTCCAGAAGTGACGAATTTCCAAGTGCCACCTGTGCCTCTGCCTTTTCCTTCGCCGTCGCGGTGTCGGAATTTAATACGGCATTCAGTCTTGCACGCTCGTCTGCGATCTGACTGCTCATGTCATCTGCCAGCGCACCGTACTGTGCCGCCAGCTCAAGATTATTGTTATCGAGTGCCTCCTGCTGTTTATCCAGATAATCCTGCAGCTTCGCCTGCAACTGTGCGAGCGTTGACATCAGACTCGCATCTCCGTTTATGATCTGCTGTGCCTGATCGTTCAGCCACTCAATATGTGCGGAAACGGATTCATTCGCATAGCCCTTGAAATCATCATCCCGAATGCCTGCGCGAAGCTCCTCCGCACGGCTCATGCGTGCGTATATGTATTCCAGCGCATCGGCAGAGGACATCCGAAGCCGTGCCGCACCGATCATAAACTGCATATCCTCGCGCACTGCTTCCAGAGTCGTCTGATCCGCACGCAGGATGGATGTGAGCATCGAAAGTCCCTTGTCAGAGCTTTTCGCCGTCTGATAGCTCTCGGATACGCCCGCCTTGAGCAGCTTCTCATACGCCTTCTCAGTCTCCGACAGGAACTGATCCTCGATCAGTGCCAGCTCCTGCTCGGCGTTTCCGACCACATCCTTTTCGATGTTCATAGCATAACGGATCTTTGCGATGATGCCGTCTGCCTCCGCGTCGTCCGTGAGATCTCCGTCTGAGGACTCACAGCGCGCAAGGAACAGCATGCTCTGCTCGTAAATATATTTCCGCAGTGCGGTCTTACCCTCATCAAGCTGCTTGGTCTGATAAGTCGTATAGCTCTCCTTGCACTGCTGCAGTGCCGTACTGACCGCTTCGATCAGTGTTTCATCGGATATAAATTCCGCAGAGCCGTAGTCCTCCGGATGATCGTACCGCTCACCCATCGTGACCGCGAGCATCCAGTCCAGCAGACTGTCCTCCTGCTCACAGAGCCGGTAAAAGACCTCGGTGCGGCGCATGGCATCGACGGACTCCATCAGACTCATCACAACCTGCGCCTGCTCATCCATATCGGCAATGCTGTAGCTCTCATAGCACTTCTGGAGCTTTTTTAATGTCTCATCACACTGCTGCGTCGCATCGTTTTTCACGTCGGTATTGAAAAACTCATGCAGCATGTCATAGTAGTAGCGTGCGATCCCATCGCCCCGCTCATTATATTTTCCGTCTGAAACCTGTCGGATCGACTCTAATTCCTTTAGGTTCAGCAGGTCATACGGTGACGGAGCATCAAAGATACAGACCGTATCACCGCTCTTTGCGTCCTTTGTGATGCCGTTCTTTCCGGTGTAGCATGTCACCCACAGATCATCCAGCTCGGACTCATCTACCGGAGTACCCTCTGCCGAAATATCGGAAAGTCCTCCTGCATCCGTGATGTCAAACCATGCGCCGTCGGCAAGCTCAGATTTGTAATAAATATTATGCTGATCCGCATCAGAGGCGGTCTCTACTGCCACCTCATACAGCTCATCCGTCAGACCCTGCATATGGATCAGATGCGTTCCGATAAACAGCACCGAATCCTCGATCGTATTCGACTGTCTGAACGTGCGGAAACGGACGGCGCTGTCCTCATCAAATACGGCTCGCGCCCGAATCGCCGGAACACAGCAGACGAGCAGTACCACAGCAGCCGCTGCTACTGCCGTCAGCAAACCGATCTTCTTTTTATTTCTGCCTTTTGTCATGTGTTCTCCCTTTCTGATCCGATCCTCCATTGCCCGATCATCTACTCCTGCGCTTCCGGACGTAGCAGTGCAGAACCGCCCGCCTCGAAAGAACCGTGATACAACAGGTTCTGATCCGCGTCATAAAATTCGATCACCAGTGAACCAAGCTCCTGCCCGATCACGGACAGGTAACGGAACGGCGTGGCAATGCTCATGTAATCTGCAGAGCCGAGCCAGCTTCCCTCCACATCCGTGCGTATCCGGTAAAATGCGATGTTCTCCACCGGCTCCGGCGAGAGCGCCAGCTCCACCATTCCGGTCACTTCATTTTGGGTACAGGTATAGGTTCCGATCTGCCGGTTTTCGCTGTGCGTTACATCGTAGCCGGTCGTGATCTCCAGCTCACCGCTCAGCACCGACGGATCGATCTCACACGCATCCACAAAGGTATCATCCTTATAAAAACGGATGGATACCTGCGAAACATCATCCAGCGCCAAGGCAAGATGCCGCAGGGACTGACTGACCGGTGTCCGGTCTCCGACCTGCACGCCGTCACACCACAGCTCAAAATCCGTGATCTGTCCGTCGAGCGCATCTGCCAGTGTAATGCTCAGACGAAATTCCTCGTTCTGGACGATCTGTTCAATGCTGTATCGGGAACCGCCGACGGTTTCCTCCGTCAGCACGCTGTCGCCGCCCGATGCAGCGCCAAGACTCTGTCCGTCACCATACAAAAGCTCGGATAACCCGCCGCAGGTCAGCTTGTCAAATTCATACAGTGCCGCGGAATAGCTCCGCATGGCATCCATCAGCTCATCCTGCAGGGATTCGTAGTTTTCCAGCGAGGAGCTGAACTCGTCATAGGTCAGACTGCCGAGCCGGTTCAGCGTCCGATCCTTATCGAGCTGCTTTCCGGCAGCCGCAAGCTGCTCCTCTGCCTCCAGATACGCATTTTTCATGGAAACGTAATTGTCAAAGGCATCCTCCACCTGTGCTTCCAGATCCTTTTTTGCCGCTTCCTTTTCAAGCCGCGCATCCTGATATTCCAGCGCAGCCTCATACAATGCATACGGCTCATCCTCCATGTAGCGGGAGCCGTCGATGTCACCCTTGAACCACTCCTTCGGGATCTTGATAAAAAGGATCTTCTTTTTACCGTTCCACGGCTGGTCGATCTTTTCCAAAAATTCCTTATATCTGCTCTTAAACTCGCGCGCGTTCAGCTTTTCACCGCGCAGCGCCTTGTAATAATAATCCGAGATCAAACTCATGTCTGCACTGCTGTACTGACCGGACATGAGCTGATAGGTCGTCGTCAGTGAAAGACGCGCGGTCGTCTCAGCCATACATGCCTCATAATAGGTCTGGTCATTGTCCAGCGTATACGCGATGAGCTTCGGCAGATCCGTCGTCCGGCTAAGCTCAGCCTCCGCATAAGCATCCTCCAGCCGGTAGTCCGTCAGCATGCCTTCATCGCCCAGAAGCTCTGCCAGCTTCTTTTTTGCAGTCATGAGATTCCGCTGATCGGCTGCAAGCCTTGTATTTAAGGTGTCGAGCTTCGCCGTCATGGTGTCAATGTCAGTCTGTGTTGCCAAACCCTCCAAAAGCCGTATCTGATTTTTCCGGATCGTCTTTTCCAGCTCCCCGATCTGTTCATCCAGCAGCGTTTCCGTGCGTTCATAAGCAACGATGTCCAGATAGAGCGAATTAACCTGCTCGTAGATCTCAAATTTCAGATTCGTCAGCTCATGGTTCGTCGTGTCGATCTCCGCCTGCAGTGAGGTCGCCTTGAATGCAAATTCATACGCTTCGGAATAATCCGCCTTCGTCGGAAATTTGAAGGACAAAAGCGGTGTCCATCGGAAGGTGGACATATTCTTTTTTTTCATCGCAAGCGATTTCTCTGCCTGCGTCTTTTTCACCTTCTGCGTTTCCAGCTTGTTTTCAAGCTGCTCCGCCTTCGAGCTGTTCTGCAGTGCCAGCACGCGCGCCTGCTCCATCGTGAGCACGGTCTTGACCTGTGCCTGCGGCTGCTGCGGGGTCTGACAGAGCACGGTGCCTGTCAAAATACTGAGCGAGAGCACACCTGTCAATATTGCACGGGATACACGTTTTCTCATCATTCACCGCCTTCCCCGGACATGATGGAATAGAACGCAAAGCCGCTGTTCTTTTCACTGCACACGAAGGTGTACAGCAATCCATCACGACTGAATGAATACAGATACACACTATAATCCTCGTCGATCGAATCCACGATATAGGAATCCGTGAACTGCTCTCTCAGCTCCATTTCCACAGAGCCAAAGAGCGTCTGCTTCTGGCGGTTCAGATAATTCGCCGCCACTGCCTCCGGCAGCGTCACGGCAGAGTTTCCCTCATAGACCGGATCTCCGAAAAGCTCCTTGATATCACTGATGGTCGTACACTCACGGTTGCCGACCTTTAATGTATTTTTCAGCACATAGACACTGTCTGTCGTTACCGTATCATCCAGACTTTCCTCGTCCGTGACACCGGTATAGACCGCGTCGATATCGGACAGCAGGACGACAAATTCATCATCCGTCTGATAAACGGTACGTGCACCGCTGTAGCTCTCAGACACCTCCGCGGTCGATCTGCCGAGCAGTGCGCTGTACACCAGCTCATCCTGTGAAAAGCTGCCCTCATACACGGCTTTGTCACCGGATGCATACAGCTTGCCGGTGCCCTCCTTCATGCCGCGTGAAAAATCACCCTCATAGGCAAGGGAACCGTCCTCCCGATACAGCTTGCCGGTGCCCTCGTACTGATTGGCACTGAAATTGCCCTTGTAGCGGACAGCACCGGTCTCCGCGTACTGCGTACCGCTGCCTTCATATTCGTTATCCGTAAAATAGCCCTGATAACGCACGGTTCCGTCCACGCCGTAGAGCGTGCCGTAGCCGTTGACTGCCCCCTTCTCCACATTGCCCTCGTAGGCGAGATAGCCGGATTTTCCGAGGATCCGCACCTTACCCTTTGCAAACCGGAGCAGCAGATCATCGTAATCATAGGTTTTTACAACGGACTCCTCCTGCGCGGGCAGATACATGGAACGGATGCTGATGAGATAGATCATGCTCAGCATACCGATGATCACGACTACCGCATATGCCAGCTTTTTGCTGACCAGCCAGCCGAACATCTCATAATAATCATTCTTGTGCTTCGGTCGGATGTCAAACAGTGAGCCTAACGCATCACGGAGCTTTACAACCAGCTTTGTCTGTATGAAATTTGCATTCGTAAATTGCTTTAGCTTTGTAATCAGCGGTGTGATCTTTGCCTTTAAGGTCGAAAGGATCACCTGTATGATGTTATTATTCACGTTTATCTACCTCTGTCCGCCTTTTCCTGCCGGAAAATCAACCCACCCTACGACTCGTAACGGAGTCCGCAGGGAAGCTCCTCTGCATGTTCCATGTTCAGATAGGATTCGCAGGTGAATAAATACCACTTTGCGATCTCATCCGTCGGAAGCTCCTTCAATACATCTGAAAACGCACTGCGCGCCAGATAAAAGTCATGCTGGTAAAATAATTGCAGTGCCTGCGAAAACCGACCGGAAAGCTCGATCTTTCGTGCCCGCTCACCGGCTCCGTACACATCCAGCACCTCGTACATGTTCATCTTTTTGCCGCTGTCGGCAAGCTCGATATAACCGATACAGCGCAGTGCTCCGTCGTATGCCTCGCGCTCACGCACGGTCTCGGAGATCACGAGCTTTAGACCATGCTCGCGGAACCATGCCGCAAAGTGACCGATCTCCTCCGTGTCCTGCGATACAAGGAACGCACTGCTCTGCTGTGCCGTTCCAGCGATGCCGTAAACAAAGGATGAATAATGCAGCAGCATGGATGTACGCATCACGCTCCGGCATTGTCCGTCACCACTCTCCTCCAGCTCCTTTAAGAAGCCTGCGGCATCGGATACCGTATCGCTGTTTTTCTCCATGAACAGGAAACGCAGCATGGACAGCGCACCGTCGCTTGAGATATACACACCGTCCTTTTCCTCTTGATAGCGCCCGATCTGTGCAAGCAGCCGGTTCAGTCTGCCGATCTCCTGCGCACTGCCGCTCTTGGCACCGAGCGTCGAGATCATCGCCATCGTTCCGCTCAGACGAACGACATTGCCGCTGTCTACCTCGGTGATCGATCTTTTATTCAGCAGCTTTTCTATATTCTTCGGCGCGAAGCGGTAATACGCCTCGAACGTCATGTATTTTTCGTAATTGACACTGCGGATCTTTTTCTGGATCTCGCCGAGTGCACTCCACATGGCGCGCATGTCACGTCCGTATGCCGCAGGATGCGAAAGATCCGTTCTGCCCTTTGCCACGAGCTGCATACTGCCTGCCAGACGACCGAAATCAGCCGCCTGCAGCCAGAGCACCACGAGTACCGCCATACTGGTAAGCACAAAGATGAGCAGTGCATACATGAGT
>CAZERX010000101.1:0-7545 GCA_964515045.1 uncultured Eubacterium sp. | reverse complement strand
TGCATGAGATGTATCGGAGCGTGGACGAGATGAAGCAGGATTATGACCTGTATGTTTATATCTGCAACATGGAAAATGCATCGAACAATACGACGCTCCGTCTGAACTGGAACGTGTGCTTCGGACTGGGCGATGATGCACCGTGGTTTGCATCGGAGATACCGGTGCTTATGATCTCGACGGCGTATCCGTTCCATTTATTTGATGCGCCGATGATCCGTACCTATATCAATACCTACAGCGGAAACGATCTGTTTATCCATGCAACGATGGAAAAGCTCATGGGACGTTCGGAATTTACCGGTACAAGTCCTGTGGATGCGCGGTGCGGAAAAGACTATATCTGATGGGGAGAAAATGACGATGAAAAAAGACATCAAAGGGCTGATCTTTGACCTCGACGGCGTGCTCGTTTTTACCGACCGTTTTCATTATCAGGCATGGAAAAAAATAGCGGATGAGCTTGGCGTTTTTTTCGATGAGCGCGTGAATGACCGCCTGCGCGGGGTCAGCCGGATGGACTCACTGGAGATCATACTGGAGCGTTATGACGGAACGCTGACGCAGGCAGAAAAGGAGCAGCTTGCCGAAAAAAAGAATGGATATTACCGCACGCTCCTTTCACAGATGACACCGGACGATGTGTCGGATGAGGTGCGGCAGACCCTGCGGGAGCTGCGGGGAGCAGGGTATCTGCTCGCGATCGGATCCTCCAGCAAAAATGCAAAATACATACTGGAACGCGTTGCGCTGACCGATGCATTTGATGCCGTATCAGACGGCACGAATATCACGCGGTCGAAGCCGGATCCGGAGGTATTCGTAAAGGCAGCAGCGTTTTTAGGGCTGCCGCCGGAGGCATGTCTTGTTGTCGAGGACGCGGATGCGGGCATCGAGGCCGCAAAGGCAGGCGGCATGTATGCGGCAGGCATCGGAGGTGCGGCAGAGCATTCCGCGGCAGACGTGTCACTGCAGAGTTTTTCGGAGCTTCTGCAGGTGCTGTAAAAAATGAGGAAAAAAACGGACTGATAGCGGGTTCACCGCCGGTTCGTTTTTTTGTTGCAATTTTCACAGTATTTGGTAAAATGTATAGAATAGACAGTTTACAGAGAACGTGGATGAGGAAGCAGACAGGATGAGTACGGAGCACAAGACGGATCATAACAGAGACCCCAGAAATAAAAACAAATGGGGAGAAATGGGTGAGGACATCCTTAATTCCGTGTTTCAGGCAGTAGAGACCGGTAATTTTACAGGATTGAGTGATAATATCAGCACACTGGTCGGCGAGGCTGCCGACAGCATCAGCCGCGGAGCAGATCAGGTCAGCAGGGAGATCAGCAGACAGATGAAGGATCGCGGCAGACAGAATGCGGATATCTACCGGCAGCGTGCGAGGGAGCATGCCAATAACTGGAAGGCGCGCACCTATCATCAGTCCTACGGACAGCGTGTGCGGGAGACGGTGCAGAACGGCTGGCAGCAGGCGCGGCAGGTACCGGCAAGGTATCGGAGCTATCTGCCGGGACAGACGGCAGGACCTTTATGTATCGGACTCGGAGTCACCGGCATGGTGCTGTTTGGTTCCGCTGCGATCACGACGGCGATCATCGCCGCGTGCAGCAGTCTGGTGTGGGGTGTGCCGGTCGGTCTTGGCATCGCGACACTGCCGTTTATCGGGCTGACCGCAAAGGGCGCAGGCTTAAACGGACGGAACAGCCGTTTCCGCCGCTATGTGCGCACGATCGGTGACCGCGGTTATTGTAAGATCGAGGATCTCGCAGGCGCGATCGGCAAGCGCAGCTCTTATGTGCGAAAGGACTTGCAGGACATGCTCCGGAAGGGCTACTTTTTGCAGGGGCACATGGACAGCACACAGACGACGCTCATTGTGGATCAGGAGACCTACCGCCAGTACGAGGAGGCAGAGCAGGCGCGGGCGCGCCGTGAAGCGGAGGCAGCGGAATGTCCGGATGAGGTGCGGACGATCCTTTCCGAGGGCGAAGCGTATATCGCCCATATCCGCGAATGCAACGATGCGATCCCCGGTGAGGAGATCAGCGCGAAGCTCGATCAGTTGGAAAACGTCATGCGCCGCATTTTTGATCAGGTGAAAAAGGATCCGGACAGTGCGCAGGAGCTGCACAAGCTGATGACCTACTATCTGCCGACCACGACGAAGCTCATCGACGCATACCGCGATCTTGACGGGCAGCCGGAATACGGTGAAAATATCGCAAATACAAAAAAAGAGATCGAAAGCACGCTCGATACGATCAACGAAGCATTCGAGAACCTGTTTGACAGTCTGTTCGAGGATACGGCATGGGATATCTCGTCAGATATTTCTGCGATGAAGGTCATGCTGCAGCAGGAGGGGCTGACGAATCAGGAGGATTTCAAGTAAGTAAGCATAAGGAGGTACAAAATGACAGACTTTGATACATTGACAGCAGAAGCACCGACGCTCGATTTCGGTGCATTTGACACGCCGCAGGAAGCGAGCGTACCGGCAGTCAGCGAGGCAGAGGTGATCCCCGCACCGAAAAATGAGATGGACGACTCCATGCTCTCAGAGGATGAAAAGCGCATGGTGGCAGAGTTTGCGGAAAAGATCGACCTCAAAAATTCCAACGCGATCCTGCAGTACGGCGCAGGCACACAGAAAAAAATGGCAGACTTTTCCGAGAAAGCGTTAGAAAACGTAAAGACGAAGGACATGGGCGAGATCGGAGACATGATCACGGATCTGGTCGTTGAATTAAAGAGCTTTGATGTCGAGGAGGAGGAAAAGGGGCTTGGCGCATTTTTCAAAAAGCGTGCGAACAAGCTGACCGCATTAAAGGCAAAATATGACAAGACCGAGGTCAATGTCAATAAGATCACGACGGCACTGGAAAAGCATCAGATCCAGCTTATCAAGGATACACAGATGTTAGACCGGATGTATGATATGAACCTGAATTATTTCAAGGAATTATCCATGTACATCCTTGCAGGAAAGAAAAAGGTCGCACAGGCGCGCGAGACCGAGCTGGTACAGCTCCGTCAGAAGGCACAGCAGAGCGGACTGCCGGAGGATGCACAGGCGGCGAAGGATTACGAGGGACTGATCGACCGTTTTGAAAAGAAGCTGCATGATCTGGAGCTGACGCGCACGATCGCGCTGCAGACCGCACCGCAGATCCGTCTGGTGCAGGGCAGTGATACCGTGATGGCAGAAAAGATCCAGTCTACGCTCGTCAATACGATCCCGCTGTGGAAAAGCCAGATGGTCATTGCACTCGGCGTAGAGCACAGCACGCAGGCGGCAGAGGCACAGCGCGCAGTCAGTGACATGACAAATGAGCTGTTAAAGAAAAATGCAGATCGTCTGAAAACGGCTACGATCGAAGCTGCGAAGGAATCCGAGCGCGGCATCGTGGATATCGAGACGCTGAAGCATACGAACCAGTCGCTGATCTCCACACTGGATGAGGTGATGAAGATCCAGACCGAGGGACGCGCAAAGCGTGAAGCGGCAGAGGGCGAGCTTCGCTCTATGGAAAATGAATTAAAGGCAAAGTTATTGGAGATCAGAGCGTGAGTAAGGCAGTTTTTTTTGACATTGACGGAACGCTGTGGGATTATCACAACGTCATTCCGGACAGCACCGTACAGGCGATCCGCCTGCTGCATGAGAACGGACATTATGCGTTCATCTGCAGCGGACGCGCGCGTGCATACATACAGGAGCCTGCACTGCTCGCATTGGGCTTTGACGGCATCGTGGCAGGCTGCGGCACGCATGTTGAGCTGGACGGCAGACTGATCTATGAGCATTATATCGAACCGGAGCTTGCCGTGCATACGGTAGAGACCGTGCGTCACTACGGCTTCCGACCGGTGCTGGAGGGACCGGAGTACCTGTATCTCGACCTCAATGAATTTGCGCATGAGCCTTACGGACAGAAGCTGCTGAATGAAATGGGAGACCGCCTTGCCTATATCTGTGATCATTACGGAAGCTGGCGGATCAATAAGCTCTCCTGCGCGACTGACCACGCAGACCGTGAAGGCTGTTTTGCGGCGCTGCAGGAGTATTATACCTATCTGATCCACAATTCCGCCGTGGCAGAATTTGTACCGAAGGGGCACACCAAGGCGACCGGTATGCAGCGGATGTGTGAGGCGCTCGGCATTGACCGGACGGATACCTTTTCGGTCGGTGACAGCGTGAATGATCTTGACATGCTCACCTACGCCGGGCACGGCATCGCGATGGGTGACGGAACACCGGAGGCGAAGGCTGCGGCAGACTATGTGACGGCACCGCTGATGGAGGATGGGATCTACCGCGCATTGGCTCATTATGGGCTGATCGCGGAATAAAATAAAAAAGGAGACTTATTTATGAAAACAAACAACATGTGGAAGCGTATCGCGGCATTCTGTCTGACACTGCTCATGGTGGTATCCCTGCTTCCGGCTGTGCCTGCACAGGCAGCAGAAAAGAAAATGACGCTCTATGTCGGAGAAGCCATTTATTTCACGGATTATTCCAACGTGACAAAGGTGTCCTCCTCCAACAAAAAGGTGCTGGCAGTCGCAAAGGATAAGGATTACCCGACGCATGCGAACATGACGGCAAAGAAAGCCGGAACGTCGAACGTCACGATCAAGACCAAGAAGGGTACGACTAAGTACAAGGTGACGGTCAAAAAGGCAGACCTCAAGGTCAGCTTAAAGCAGGTATCGGACGGAAATGTGGTCGTTTCGGTCAAGAATAACACGAAGCAGATCTTTGACGATGTGACCGTGACCTATACCTTAAAGGGTGCAGACGGTGCAGTGCTTGAGAAGGATACCATGACAGTCAGCGCGCTGATCCCCGGAAAGACGAGCTATGCAAGATTAAGCTACAGCAGCTACAGCTTTACGATCGACATCGCGCAGTGCTCCGGCAAGGTGACGGCGGTTTCCCGCAGTCTGACTGCAAAGTATACGGAGAGTGCGTCGAAATTAAAGATCACGGACAGCGTGGATATGAGTGAGAATGCGGGTTATGCGACCCTTCATCTGAAATTCAAGAATAAGAGCAGCAAATCCGTGACCGGTTATGTCCACATTCTGATCTACAACGCAGACAATGAGCTGATCGGTGTACGTCCGTATTCGGTTTATGTAAAGGGCAGTGCCACAGAGTCAGACACGGTAAAGCTCGACACGCAGTATGTGTACAAGGGCTATGACCATTACAAGCTCGTGAAAACATTATATACGAAGGATTATTGATGAATGATATCCCCTGTCGGCATATGACCGGCAGGGGATTTTTTAGCGGTAGTTCAGATAATTGATAAAGCATCTGACGGCAAGGGGAGCCGTTTTTGCATCGCGCAGAACGAAGCCGATGTTCCGGTATGCGGGTACATCCAGCTCCTTTGTGACGATGTGATAGGGGATCCGCTTTAGGATGAGCTGCGGCAGAATGCTGACCCCAAGACCACTTTCTACCATGGACATAACGGCATAGTCATCCCATGTGGTAAAGCGTGTATTGGGAGTGAGACCGTATCGCTCAAATAGTTCTGAAATTTCCGCCTTTGCGCCCTTTTCCAGCAGCAGGAACGGCTCTTTTGCGAGCGCTGCGAGCGGGATCTTATCATAAGCGGTCAGCGGATGCTGTTTGGGGAGGATCGCCAGCAGCGGATCCTGCTCTAAAAAGATCGCCTCCAGTCCGTCCGGCACCGGCAGACGGAGAAAACCGCAGTCTACACGACCCTCACGGATCCATGTCTCGATTTCCGTATAATCACCAAGCAGCAGCTCATAGCCGATATTCGGGTGATCCCTTTGAAATTCCTTTATCATATCTGGAAGCCAGTGGGTCGCGACACTCGAAAACGTACCGATACGGATCAGTCCCGACTGCAGACCGCGGATCTCGTCAACCTGTGCCAGCAGCCGGTCATATCCGCTGCATATATTTTTGGCAAAGGGCAGGAGACTGACACCGTCACTGGTGAGCTTTACGCCCGACCTGCCGCGTTCCAACAGCGTGACCTGCCAGTCCTTTTCCAGATCACCGATCATGCGGCTGATCCCAGACTGTGAATAATTCAGAAGCTCTGCTGCTCTGGTAAAGCTGCCGGATTCCGCTGTTTTTACAAATGCCATGAATTTTTGGATGTTTGTATCCATGAAAAAAACACCTCTTATCATCTGAAAAAGTCATGCGTTACATGATATTTATTCGTTTTTGTTATCACATATCTTATGGTATCATACATCTGCGGTTTGTTCAAACAAGAAATCAGAAAAGGAAGTGTATGACTATGAAACAAAACGGAACATTCAAATATCTGGCTGCATTGCTGCTGTTTGGCTCGAATGGGATCGTTGCAGGCTGTATTTCGCTGAACAGTCGGCAGATCGTTTTTTTACGCACCTGCATAGGCAGTCTGCTCCTGCTTTTGGTATTTTGCCTTAGCGGACGGAAATTTACTTTTTTCAGACATCGGAGAGCCTTAGCATTTCTGGCACTTTCCGGTATGTCGATGGGTGCGAGCTGGATGCTGCTCTATGAAGCATATGACCGCATCGGTGTCGGCATCGCATCCATATTATATTACTGCGGGCCGGTGATCGTCATGGCGCTGTCGCCGGTTTTATTTAGGGAACGGCTGACCAAAAGCAAAGCGGTCGGATTTCTGCTGGTGCTCGGCGGTCTGGTGCTGATCAATGCGCATGTGTTTTCCGGCAGCGGAGATGTGTTCGGGATCCTCTGCGGTCTGCTGTCAGCCGTGTTTTATGCCGGAATGGTGATCTGCAATAAAAAGGCGGCAGCGATCACCGGATTTGAAAATTCCCTGCTGCAGCTTTGTGTTGCATTTCTGACCGTAGCGGTGTTCGTCGGTGTGACGCAGGGCATTCGGATCCCGATGAAGCCTTCGGACATTTTACCGGCACTGGTGCTCGGTGTGCTGAATACCGGTATCGGCTGTTATCTTTATTTTTCATCCATCGGACAGTTGAACGTTCAGTCGGTCGCGGTATTGGGATATTTAGAGCCGTTGTCGGCAGTGCTTTTTTCAGCAGTATTATTAAAAGAACGGATGCAGCCGCTCCAGATGGCAGGCGCGGTGTGTATGCTGTGCGGTGCGGTCATCTGCGAATGCGGCGCGCAGGTGTTTGATACAATAAATCTAAAAAAAGTATAAAATATTAAAAAGTGAGAAAACACGAGTAAAAATGAGTAAACGAGAGAAAAGATGATAAAAAGCGTGTTTTTCACAACTTTCAATTAGTTGCACAACACTGACGAAAAACATATTATATAAATCAGCAATTAGCACTCGGAGTAAATGAGTGCTAACAAGCCAAAGAGAAAAAACAGA
Organism: uncultured Eubacterium sp.; assembly: GCA_964515045.1. Classification (GTDB taxonomy): domain Bacteria; phylum Bacillota; class Clostridia; order Lachnospirales; family Lachnospiraceae; genus W0P33-017. The sequence continues at coordinate 166 of CAZERX010000101.1, read as the reverse complement.
TTCTATCATAAGGAGGCATTTCAAATGAAGTTAGTACCGTTATTAGACAGAGTTGTGATCAAGCAGCTTGAGGCAGAGGAAAAGACAAAGTCAGGCATCATTCTGGCAAGCTCCGCACAGGAGAAGCCGCAGGAGGCAGAGGTCGTAGCAGTCGGCCCCGGCGGTG
>CAZERX010000100.1:0-7758 GCA_964515045.1 uncultured Eubacterium sp. | reverse complement strand
CAACACAGTCAAAGTAAGTGCAATGCCTGCGTTGCAGTAGATTTGCAAAATTACCGGATCTGATTTTGATCGGTTTTTCAAAAAACAATCTTGACGAACTGAAAATATATGGTATAATTATTTGCAGTGCAGTTAGGAAATAGAACCTTACAGTTGATGTGCACAATTTACAACTGGAGGGAGGTTAGGTGTAAGAATGTCTAGTGTTACAGTTAAAGAGAACGAGACTTTAGATAGCGCTTTACGCAGATTCAAGAGAAACTGTGCAAAGGCAGGTATCCAGCAGGAGATCCGTAAGAGAGAGCATTATGAGAAGCCTTCTGTAAAGCGTAAGAAAAAGTCTGAAGCAGCTAGAAAGCGTAAATATAACTAATCAGCAGATAGTTATGGACATTAAAATCCCGAAGCGTAGGCTTCGGGGTTTTTTTATGTGATCGCACTGTTGTTCTCATAATCTCCCTTGTCCGCTCATATATTGATATATGGACAAGGGGGATTTTTTATGCTGGATGAACAATTACTGCGGCTTTTTCCCGCAGCGCTGCGCGAGAAGCTGCGCGCGGCAGACATCGACCAGAGCGCGTTGGAGGAGATCCGTGTCCGCGCGGGACAGCCGCTCATGTTTTTGTATGGGGATGGCGAACGTTTTCTCACAAAGGACGGCGCGCTGAGTCGTGACGGCGCATCCTGCGTGACGATGAGCGGGCAGGATCTGGAGGAAATGGTCGGCTTTTTGTGCAGCTATTCCATGTATGCTTACGAGGAACAGCTCCGCATGGGGTATCTGACGCTGCACGGCGGACACCGCGTCGGCGTGGCGGGAGAAGCCGTGCGTTCGTGCGGCAGGATCGTGCGCCTGCAGCACATTTATTTTCTGAATATCCGTATCGCACGTGAAAAAAAGGGCTGCGCGAGGGCGCTCGTGGATGCCGTGCGCGATGCGGGCAGCATCCATAATACGCTGATCCTGTCGCCGCCCGGAGTTGGAAAGACGACGTATCTCAGAGATGCCATCCGAATCTTATCATCGGGTGATGTGCACCATGCCGGATTGAAGGTCGGCGTGGTGGACGAGCGTTCCGAGCTTGGCGCGGGGTATCTTGGGATCCCGCAGAATGATCTCGGCCCGCGCACGGATGTATTGGAGGGCGCAGGCAAGAGCGAGGGGATCTATATGCTGCTGCGCGCCATGTCGCCGCAGGTGATCGCGGTCGATGAGCTGGGCGCGAGGGATGATTTTGAGGCGGTCACGCGTGCATTCCACAGCGGCTGCCGGCTGATCGGAACGATACATGGTGAAACGATCGACAGCCTACAGCATATCTGCGGCTTTTATGACTGGAATGCAAAGGGCGAGATCGGGCGCTTTGTCGTGCTGGAGAAGGACAGGCAGGGCAGACGGCAGATGCGTGTATATGACAGCCGGATGGAGCAGATCAGAGGCGCTGCGCTGCCGGATCAGAGCTGACGCAAACAGGAATTGCAGTTTTTTCCGCGTTGAAGTATAATGGCAGTGATCCCAAAATTGATAGGAAGGGTAGGAGCTGGCACATGGATACAATGCCGATCAGTGAGATCATACAGAAGGTTACGGATATCTGCAAAAAAAATCAGGTCGCGCACCTGTCATTGTTTGGCTCATTCGCGACCGGAAGTGCACTGCCGACGAGTGATATTGATTTTGTCGTGTACGGATGTCCGGATATCCTGCAGCTGGAGGAGGACATCGCGGCGATCGAGACGCTTAGGAAAATAGACCTTTTTGACTATGACCATATCTTAAATAAATATTTGCTGGAGGATATCGAGAAATATGGAAAGAAAATCTATTAACCGTTACCATTCATTCTGCAAATGTCTGGACAATCTGAAAAAAAGCCAGACGGCAGATCCAGCGGATGATTTTGTGCTGGAAGGAACGACGCAGAATTTTAATCTGACCTTTGACCTGTCATGGAAGGTGATGAAGGATATCCTCACAAAATGGATGGGGATCACGGACTTTGCGATCGGTTCGCCCCGCGAGGTGCTGCAGGCAGCTTTTGCGAATGGGCTGATCGACAGTGATCTGTGGCTGCAGATGCTGAAATGCAGGAATGCGCTGGCGCATGATTATGACGGTGAATATGCAATGTCTGTATATCGGCAGATCATTACGGAATATTATCAGTTATTCGAGCGGTTGAAGGAGCGGCTTGAAAAATATTACAGCGAGGACGACAGTCTGTTATCAGACACTTTCCGCATGAAAAAATAAATAATACTCATAAATCAACCCTCTTGTTCATATAGTGATGTATGGACAAGGGGGTATTTTTTTGGAGAATGACGCATGGGATGTGATGATATGGGATTAAAACTGACAGGTGTCGGATTGATTCTGATGGCGGCGGTCGGGCTGATATTCGTGAAGGAATCGGAATTATCGGCGCATCGTCGGCAGTTGGAAGGCTTTGAGCGGATGCTGGCACTTTTTTATAATGAGATCTGCCGCCTGCGCCTGCCGCTGCCGCAGGTGTTCGCGCATGGAAGTGAACGGTTGGACGTGCCGTATCAGACGCTCTGTGCGGCGGTCGGTCGCGTGCTTGCCTTGCAGCAGGACGCGGACGTGCCAAGGCTGTGGCGCGAGCAGCTCAGCGCGCACCGGAAGCTGTTTTTGCTCGATGCGGACGAGTATCGGCAGTTGGAGGAGGCAGGTGTGGTGTTTTGCATGGACAATGTCGAGCTGAAGGAGTCATTATTTTTGGTTTATCAGGAGCGTGTGCACGGTCTGCTGCAAAGCTATGAGGACAGCCTGTCGCAGCGTCGGCGGCTGAACCGGTATGGGACATTCCTTGCAGGGATTTTTCTCATCATTTTTTTGATCTGACAGGGAACGGCAGACAGGGAAGGATCAGGGGAGAAGGATATGAGCGTAAACATGATTTTCAAGATTGCGGCGGTGGGGATCCTCGTCACGATCCTCGGACAGGTATTAAAGCACAGCGGGAGAGAGGAGCACGCCTTTTTGATCAGTCTTGCAGGACTGGTGCTCGTGCTGCTGTGGGTCGTACCGTATATCTATGAGCTTTTCGTGACGATGCAGACGCTGTTTGAATTGTAGGGGTGATGGCAGATGAATGTAGTACAGGTGGTGGTATTTGCGGTGTCCGGCGTGCTGCTGGCGCTCGTGCTGAAAAAGGAGCGGCCGGAGTATGGGATCCTGCTCACGATGGTCGTATGCATCTGCATATTTTTCACGGTCATCGGGCGGCTGTCCATTCTGCTTGAGGCGGTGAACCGACTGCGCGATCTGGCGGCGATGGATGCCGGTTATTTCAGGACGATCCTAAAAATGATCGGTATTACATACGTTTCGGAGTTTTCCGTGAACCTGTGCAGGGATGCAGGCTGTACGACGATCGCAGCGCAGCTTGAGATGTTTTCAAAGATCTCGATCCTGCTGCTCGCCCTGCCGGTCATCGAAGCATTTTTAGACCTGATCGCGGCGGTGGCAGTATGAGAAAAACAGTTCGGGGAAAAAAGAATTTTACGGCACTTTTTCTGCTGACCCTCATCCTGATCCTGTCATTCCCGCAGGGCATTCCGGCAGCGGCTTCGGATGGAGCAGCAGACGGAACACTGACAGAGGAGCTGACGGACGAGCTGCTCGGTGAGCTGGAGCTTTCGGAGCTTGAGGAGTTTTTGCAGGAGCAGCAGGACGCTGAGCCGGAGCTTAGCTTTCTTTCGCTGATCAGGAGCTTTATCAGCGGGGATGAACCGTTTGACCTGTCGCGCGTATGTGAATGGATCGGTGATCACTGCCTGTCGGCGGTCGATCAGAACCGTACCGCGCTCACGCAGATGCTTGTGCTGATCCTCTCCTTTGCACTGCTGCAGGGGATCTCTGGGATCTTTCAGGACGCATTTTTGTCCGAGATCAGCTTTCTTGCGGTGTATTTTTTGTTTTTGTATCAGACGCTCCGGATATTTCTAACGATGCAGCAGAGCGCAGCGCAGTGTCTTTCGCGGATCTCGGATTTCACGCTGCTGATCCAGCCGGTATTTTGTATGTCGCTGCTCCTGTCGTCCGGTGCGCGCGCGGCAGGCTTCGGCTATGAGATCCTGCTGCTTGTGCTGTATCTGGTCGAAATGGTGTTGGAAAAGGTACTGCTCCCGCTCGTTTTCGTGTATCTGCTCACGCAGTTTGCCAATTTTGCGTGGCGGGAGGAGCGTTTTCTGGCGATGGCGAAGCTGCTGTCCGGCGGGATCACGCTCACACAGAAGCTGCTCGTGACGTTCGTGCTCGGCATTAACGTGATACAGGGCATGGTCGCGCCTGCGATCGACCGCTTGCGGCATACGGCGGGTGTGCGGGTGCTCGGAGGCCTGCCGATGGTCGGCGGTGCGGTGAATGCCGTGAGTGAAATGCTGCTCGGCACCGGACTTGTGATCAAAAACTGTGTCGGAGCGGCGGCACTCGTTGTGCTCGTGCTGCTGTGTGCGCGACCGGTGCTGGAGATCGGTGTGCTGACGCTTGTTTACCGCGTGCTGGCGGCATTTGCGGAGCCGGTCACGGATAAAAGGATCAGCGGAGTATTGGATGCGCTGTCACAGGCGGGAATGCTGTATCTGAAGCTCGTAACGGCGGCGGTGCTGATGCTCTTTTTATCCGTGGCGATCGTCTGTATGGCGAGTGGGGAGGTATGATGCAGAGTCTGACTGAATGGATCCGTTCCGTGCTGACCGTTTATCTTTTGATGCTTGTGCTGCTTTATTTTTCGGCGGGCGAATCGTACAAGAAATTTATCCGTTTTTTTATGGGACTGGTGTTCGTTCTGACGGTGTGCAAGCCGTTCTTTTCGATCGCAGACCGGACACAGCTTTTTTCTGACGGGATTACCTACGAAGCATACCGCAAGCAGGTACAGCAGGCACAGCAGGATTTCGGTCGGATGGAGCAGACGGAGGCAGCGCGTTACAGCACCTATTACGGGCGTGCGCTGGAGGAGCAGTGGATGGCGCAGGCGGCAGAGCAGAAGCTCACGCTCCGCGCGATCTCGGTGACGTTAAATGAGTCTTATGAGCCGGAGCAGGTGGTGATACGCGAGGGCGCGGATGGTGACGGCGCGATATTTTGCGCGTATCTGACCGAGGTTTACGGCTTTGAGGAAGGACAGGTGACGGTAGAATGAAAATACTGAAAAAATGGGGTCTTTCGACGGAACGGTTCAAGGATAAAAATACGTGGCTCGTGCTCGGCATCGCAGGGCTTCTGCTGCTCGTGATCGCGCTGCCGGACGGTACGCCGGAGCAGACAAAGACTGCTTACTCCGACAGTGAAGCGGAAAATGTCGGCGCAGAAAGTCCGACCGATACAGCCAAGGAGCTTGAGGAGCGTCTTTCGGAAACGCTGTCGCTGATCGATGGCGCAGGCACGGTGCGCGTGATGCTGACCTTTCAGGACACCGGAGAGCATGTGATCGAAAAGGACGTGAGCCGCCGCAGCAGCGGGGAAAACGGCGCATCGGATACGGAGGAAGCATACAGCACCGTATACACGCAGGAGGGCAGCACGCAGCTTCCGTATGTGTCCGATGAGCTGACCCCGCGGGTGGAGGGCGTGCTCGTCGTGGCACAGGGCGGCGGTGATTCTGTCGTGAAGCAGAATCTTTTGCAGGCGGTACAGTCATTATTTCCGCTGGATGCGCATAAGATTACAATAGTCAAAATGTCGATGCAGGAGGTTCGTGAGCATGAAAATTTTTAAGAAAAACCAGATGATCATTACGGCGCTGGCGCTGATGATCGCTGCGGCAGGGTACGTCAGCTATACATACGGCAGCGAGGAGGAGCTGACCGCTGCGAGTCAGGATCTGACGGATGAAACGTATGAGATCTCGGATGAGATCTTTACGGATACGGAGGATCCGGCGCTTGACGTGGCGGCAGAGGAGGAGTCGGATACGGAGGCTTCTGCGGAAGCAGGCGTGGAAAACCCCGGCGAGACCGTGCTGACCGGCGCAGTCGCGGAAACGGTCAATTTTGCGGTGGAAATGAAAATGAACCGTGAGCAGGTGCGCTCGGAAAATAAGGAGCGTCTGCTCGCGATCATCGACAGCGAAGCCTTGTCGGAGGCGCAGAAGCAGGATGCCGTAGACAAAATGGTGGCGCTGACGGACATCGCGGAAAAGGAGGCAGCCGCAGAGATGCTGCTGGAGGCAAAGGGCTTTACGGATGTCGTCGTGAGCATCAGCTCGGACGGCGGTGCGGATGTCGTGCTCGATATGGGCGAGGTGACGGATGCCAAGCGTGCGCAGGTCGAGGACATTGTATCTAGGAAAACGGACGTTGCGGCAGAAAAGATCGTGATCACACCGATCACAAATGCTAATCCTTGACAAAATGAGAGCTGACAGATAAGATAAAGTGTATGTGCGGGCGGCAGTGCAGGCTGCCCGCGTGCAAAGATGCATGTTTGGAGGACATATTTGTGGCAGTTGACAAGCAAAAAAACGAGATAGAAAAGCGGCGCACGTTTGCGATCATTTCGCATCCGGATGCCGGAAAAACGACGCTGACGGAGAAATTCCTGCTGTATGGAGGAGCGATCAATGAGGCAGGATCTGTCAAGGGAAAGGCGACGGCAAAGCACGCCGTTTCTGACTGGATGGAGATCGAAAAACAGAGAGGTATCTCCGTTACCTCATCTGTTTTGCAGTTTCATTATGACAATTACTGCATCAATATTCTGGATACGCCGGGACATCAGGATTTCTCGGAGGATACCTACCGCACGCTGATGGCTGCCGATTCTGCCGTCATGGTGATCGACGGATCAAAGGGTGTCGAGGCACAGACGAGAAAGCTCTTTAAGGTCTGTGTGATGCGGCATATCCCGATCTTTACCTTTATCAATAAAATGGATCGTGATGCGAACGATACCTTTGAGCTGCTGGACGAGATCGAGAACGAGCTTGGCATCGCAACCTGTCCGATCAACTGGCCGATCGGCTCCGGCAAGGGCTTCAAGGGAGTTTATGACCGCGAAACGCGGAGCGTGCGTATTTTCTCCGATACGAGAAAAGGCACGAAGGAGGGCGAGGAGCAGATCATTCCGATCGATTCACCGGAATTAGGATCCGTGATCGGGGCAGACTATATGCAGCAGCTTTTGGACGAGGTCGAGCTTTTAGACGGAGCGAGTGCAGAATTTGATCAGGAGCTGGTCACAAAGGGTGAGCTGTCACCGGTATTTTTCGGCTCGGCGCTGACGAATTTCGGTGTGGAGACCTTTTTGCAGCACTTTTTGCAGATGACGTATGCGCCGCTTCCGCGCCAGTCGGACAAGGGTGAGATCAGCCCGTTTTCGGAGGATTTCAGCGGCTTTATCTTCAAGATTCAGGCGAATATGAATAAAAACCACCGTGACCGCGTTGCGTTCATGCGCATTGTTTCCGGTAAATTCGATGCAGGCATGGAGGTTTATCATGTGCAGGGCGAAAAGCAGATCAAGCTCTCACAGCCGCAGCAGATGATGGCGCAGGAGCGAAAGATCGTCGAGGAGGCATATGCCGGAGATATTATCGGACTGTTTGACCCCGGCATCTTTTCCATCGGAGACACCTTAACGACCGCAAAGGAGCGTTTCGCGTTCGAGGGTATACCGACCTTCGCACCGGAGCATTTCGCGCGCGTGCGTCTGATCGATTCCATGAAGCGCAAGCAGTTCGTGAAGGGTGTCAATCAGATCGCACAGGAGGGCGCGATCCAGATCTT
>CAZERX010000099.1:0-7764 GCA_964515045.1 uncultured Eubacterium sp. | reverse complement strand
GACGCGCGATATCGCCCATGAGATAGTAGAAGCCGTTGCCGGAAACTCTGCCCGCCGCGTCCATGTCGATGCCGTCAAAGCGCTCCATTATCTCGGTGTGGTAGGGTACCTCAAAATCGGGAACGACCGGCTCACCGAATTTTTCAATCTCGACAGTGCACGAATCATCCGGTCCGATCGGCACGGACTCATCAATGATATTCGGGATCATCATCATATCTGCGAGCAGCTTGTCCGCATATTCCTTTTCCTGCTCCTCAAGCTGTGCCAGACGCTCCGCAAATTCAGCGACCTGTGCCTTTACCGCTTCGGCTTCTGCCTTTTTGCCCTCCTTCATCAGACCGCCGATCTGCTTGGAGAGCTGGTTTCTCTTGGCACGGAGATCATCTGCCTCCTGCTTGGCTGCACGCGACTTCGCATCAAGGTCAATGACCTCATCCACGAGCGGCAGCTTCTTGTCCTGAAACTTCTTTTTGATGTTCTCTTTTACTATATCCGGATTTTCACGTAAAAATTTAATATCAATCATGGTTGCGCCTCTTAGTCTAAAGGATATTTGTCAGTCAGCGTCTTGACGATCGCCTTTGCAGCCGGTACGGCTGACTCGCCCTCTTTGATGAGCATTGCGATCGCTTCCGCGATCTGATCCATGTCTGCGGTATTCATGCCGCGGCTGGTCACGGAAGGTGTTCCGATACGGATACCGCTGGTCACGAACGGCTTCTGCGGGTCATTCGGGATCGTGTTCTTGTTGGCGGTCAGATTTGCATCATCCATCAGCTTCTCGATCGCCTTTCCGGTCAGTCCGAACGGTGTCAGATCAATGAGCATCAGATGATTGTCCGTGCCGTCAGACACGATCTTGATGCCGCGTGACTGCAGACCCTTGCACAGTGCCTGTGCGTTGTCTACGATGCCCTGCTGATACTCCTTGAACGCGGGCTGCAGTGCCTCTTGGAAGCAGACTGCCTTCGCCGCGATCACATGCATGAGCGGTCCGCCCTGCACACCGGGGAATACTGCCTTATTGAACTTGAACTTATCTGCTGTTTCCTGCTTGCCGCATAAGATCATGCCGCCGCGCGGTCCGCGCAGTGTCTTATGAGTGGTCGTCGTCACGACATCCGCATAGGGGATGGGACTGGGATGCAGTCCAGCAGCGACCAGACCTGCGATATGCGCCATATCCACAAAAAGGATCGCGCCTACCTCATCCGCGATCTCGCGGAACTTCTTGAAGTCGATCGTTCTTGCATATGCGGAAGCACCTGCAATGATCATCTTCGGCTGACACTCCTTTGCGATCTGCATCACATTGTCATAGTCGATCACACCATCGTCATTCACGCCGTAGGGCACGATGTTGAAGTAAGTACCGGAGAAATTGACCGGACTTCCGTGTGTCAGATGTCCGCCGTGATCTAAGTTCATACCCATCACGGTATCGCCGGGCTGTAAGCAGGCAAACTGCACTGCCATATTTGCCTGTGCGCCGGAATGCGGCTGTACATTGACATACTCTGCGCCAAAGAGCTTTTTCGCACGCTCACGCGCCAGCTCCTCAACGACATCCACGCAGTCGCAGCCGCCGTAATAGCGGTGCGCGGGATATCCCTCTGCGTATTTGTTGGTCAGCACACTGCCCATGGCAGACATGACTGCGTGGCTTACCCAGTTCTCGGACGCGATCAGCTCAATATGCGAGTTCTGTCTGTCGCTCTCTGCCTGTATCGCCGCTGCAATTTCGGGATCAACTGTCTTGATATCTTCCATTGTATACATAATGGTCCTCCTTCATATTGGTCAGTGTCACTGATTCTTTTTTATTTTATATTTTATTTTTTCTTTTTTGTCTTTGCGGCTGCCTTTCCAAAATGCACCTTCATGTCAAACCAGAGGTTGGTTGAGATACATACGGATGAGAACAGTCCGGCTACGATACCTACCATCAGAGGCAGTGAGAAATCCTTGATGGATGCCACACCCATGATGTAGAGCAGCAGTACCATGACGAAGGTCGTCACGGATGTATTGATGGAACGTGACAGCGTCTGCGTCACGCTGAGATCTCCGATCTCCTCCAGCTCGTCCCTTGAAACGCGCGGACGCTTGCGCATATGCTCACGGATACGGTCAAATACGACGATCGTATCATTGATGGAATAACCAAGGATCGTCAGCATGACTGCGATAAAGGTTGAACCGACGGAAATACGCACGATAGCGTAGCTCGCCAACACGAGCAGCAGGTCATGCACCAGTGCCAGCACCGCTGCGGATGCAAAACGGAAATCCTGAAACCGGAATGCAATGTAGATCAGGATCAGAATGACTGCGATGATCACGGCTACGATCGCATCACTGGTCATCTCTGAGCTGATGGTCGAACTGATGGACTGGGAAGAGATCGTATTCTCGTCCACTCCATACTTCTCTGCAAAGGTCGTATTGAATTTTTCGCGCTCCTCTAAGGACAGATTTCTGGTCTTAAAGATCACGCCATTGCTGTCAGCCACCTTCTGTACATAAACCTCAGAATCGCCGGTGATCTCCATCACGAGCGGAACCATTTCATTGTCGATCTGCTCTAAGGTGTACTCCTCGTTGAAGTATACCGTATTGGAGCTTCCGCCGATGAACTCAAGGCTGCGGTTTAACGCGCCGTTTCCGTTCGCAGCGTTCACACCCATTGCGATAAAGCCGGATGCGATACCGATGACTGCGATGGTATAAAAGATCGGACGCTTCTTGATGAAGCGGATACGGTCCATCACCATTGCCTTACCGTAGAACTTCTCATCCTTTACGCCGATGCCGTAGAAGGAATAAACAACATATCTCGTTACAAATAATGCGGTAAACATAGAGATCAGAATGCCGATACCGAGTGTGTATGCAAAGCCTCTGACCGTTCCGGAGCCTTTCCATGCAAGGATCACGGCTACGATCAGTGTCGTCACGTTTCCGTCCACGATCGCTGAGGTCGCCTTCTGGAAACCGACCTTCATGGCATTGTAAACGCTCTTGCCGGAACCGATCTCCTCACGGATACGTCCGTAAATGACAACGTTTGCGTCCACTGCCATACCGATGCCTAAGATGATACCTGCGATACCGGGCAGTGTCAGTGTAATGTCAAACCAGTAGATGACTGCAACGGTCAGTGTTGAATAGATCACTAACGCGATGGAAGCAGCCACACCAAGCATCCGGTAGTATGCGATCATAAATACAACGATCAGCACCAGACCGATCAGCGCTGCCTTCAGTGCAGATGCCATCGCATCCGTACCGAGCTGTGCTCCAACGACCTGTGACTCCATTTCCTGCAGCTCTAAGGACAGGGATCCGATACGGATCTGTGAAGCCAGCTTGCTCGCCTCGTCATAATTTTCCATACCCGTGATCTGTGCCGTGCCGCCGCTGATCTGCGACTGTACGACCGGATTGCTGATCATCTCGCCGTCGTAAACGATCGGGAGATTTTTGCCGATGTTCTCACCGGTGATCTCAGAGAAGGTCTCTGCCGCGTCATCCGTCAGCACGAGATCTACGCAGTATGCAGTATTTCCGGTGTTATCCTTGTAGGTGCCTGCCTGTGCATCAGCGACATCCTCACCGGTCATAAATACGTTTCCTTCAGAATCACAGAACTGCAGGGAACCGGGAGTACCCAGATCCTCTAAAATATCATTGGCATCCGTAACGCCGGGGATCTCTACACAGATACGGTCATCACCGCTCTTGTAGACAGCAGCCTCGGTGCTGTATGTCTCGATACGCTTCTGCAGCTTGTAGATCGTGTCACTCATCTGCTCTGACGTTGCATCCTCATCCATTACCTGATAGGTAATGCTCACACCACCTGCAAGGTCAAGACCCAGTGAAATGTTCTTGTCCTCACCCTTTCCGGTGCTTGAAAGAATGATGGATGCGTAATAGCCGAGTAAAACTACGACAGCCAGTACGACCGCAAGGATCGCTACGCTCTTGTTCTTCTTCATGCTTTTTTCCTCTCTTTTTTTAATCTTCCTGTGCGAGTGCCGCCTTCATCATGATGGCGCATTCCACACGCTTTTTTTGCAGGGCGCATCCGACATCATAGGCATCATGGATGCTTCCGTGGAAATTGTACGAATTTGCCGCACAGCCGCCGCTGCAATAAAATCTTGCAAAACAGTTTCTGCATTTTTCCTTGGAATACACGTTGCAGGACTTGAACTCCGACACGATCTCGTCATGGGTAATGCCCTCAAACACATTTCCAAGGTAAAACTTCTCGTTGCCAACAAACTGATGGCAGGGATAGAGATCGCCCCACGGTGTCACGGCGAGATACTCCGTGCCCGAGCCGCAGCCGGACAGACGCTTCGCCACACAGGGGCCGCCCTCTAAATCTATCATAAAATGGAAAAAATTGAAATCCTTTCCATTCTTATGCCGCGCCAGCATTTCCTTCGCCAGCTTATCATACTCCTCACAGAGCTTCGGCAGATCCTCCTCCGTGATCGCGTAATCCGCCTCCGGCGGTGCAACGACCGGCTCAACGGAGATCTGCTGAAAGCCAAGATCCGCAAGATGCAGCACATCCGCTGCAAAGTCGGGATTGTGATGCGTAAAGGTTCCGCGCACGTAATAGCGCTCCTGATCCCTGCTGTCCGCAAACTTCCGGAACTTCGGCACGATCAGGTCATAGCTGCCGGAGCCGTTCGGAAACGGACGCATATGGTTATGAACCTCCGGTCTGCCGTCGATGCTAAGTACGACATTGTCCATTTCACGGTTGGCAAATTCCATGATCTCGTCATTTAAGAGCACACCGTTCGTCGTCAGTGTAAAGCGGAACTTTTTGTTGTGCGCCTCCTCCTGACTGCGGCCGTATGCGACCAGATCCTTTACCACCTGAAAATTCATCGTCGGCTCGCCGCCGAAAAAATCCACCTCAAGATTTCGTCTGCTTCCGCTGGATGCGATCAGAAAATCCAGTGCCGCCTTACCAACCTCGTAGGACATCAGCTCACGCTTGCCGTGATATTCGCCCTCCTCGGCAAAGCAGTATCTGCAGGAAAGATTGCAGTCATGCGCGATGTGCAGGCACAGTGCCTTCACGACCGTCTGACGGTTCTTTCCGATCTCTCCGATATATTCCTCATAAGAATCCGGTGTAAACAGATCGCCGTTTTCGATCAGCTCGTCCACCTCTGTGAGCGCCTCGCTGATCTCCGCCGCATCGTACTTTTTTTCAAGCTCTGCGCGAAGCTCCTGCTCGGTATGCGTTTCATACATGCCGATCAGCTCATACATCAGCTCGTCCACCACATGGATCGCGCCGCTGTTTACATCCAGAACAATGTTGTATCCGTTATTCTGATACTGATGAATCACTGTATCCGATCCTTTCTACTTTTCTCTCTACAACAAATGACCGTCCGCGACGCGAACGGTCTTTGTATCTCATTTTCTGAAAATGCGGGCTTATTTGCACTGCTCGCAGGTCTGATTTCCTACTGTGCAGGAAGTCTTGCAGGCAGACTGGCAGGATGTCTGGCACTCGCCGCAGCCGCCCTTCTTTACAGTATTCTGTAACTTTCTCGTATTCAGTGTCTGTACATGCTTCATGTTTCACACGCTCCTTTCAACAATACCTAGTGGGGATTATACCACATTGGCGGACAGACTTCAACAATTATTTTATCCCCAGATACGGATATGACGCGGCAGTCCGCCCACCATCACGGGTGCGACCTCAGACTGGATGAGCGGTCGGATATAGGATACCAAAGGCTCCTCCACATCCATTCCGTCAGACGCGATCCATTCCGCAGGCACGGTCTTTTCCACGTTTGCGATCTTATGGATGTCCTGACTGCCCGTCGTGCAGGCATACGGATCCTCCGATACGCGCTGCAGGGTGATCATCGTTCCGCTCTCGCCCGCATGCGCACACCGCACGGCTGCACAGCCTGCCTGATATGCCTCGTCAACATCCACCTGCGATGCGATATGGGACGCACAGCGCTGAAGCGTGGACAGCTCGATCGCACGCGTCTTGATCCCAAGCTCCTTTGCGATGTACTCTGCCAGATATTTTCCGGTGCCCTCCATCTGCGTATGACCGAACACGTCTACCTGCTCCCTGTGTGCCGTCAGCTCGAACAGATAGCGTCCGTCCGCAAGGTGCACGCCCTCCGATACGGCGAGCACGACGGAACGCCGCTCCTTCACCAGCCGTTTTGTCTTTTCCATAAAACGATCCAGATCGAACACTGCCTCCGGCAGACAGATCATGTCCACGCCCTCGCAATCCTCGCCCTTCGCGAGTGCACTCGCCGCGGTCAGCCAGCCTGCATTCCTTCCCATGATCTCGATGACCGTCACCGCATCACAGTTGTAAACGCGCGCATCACGCACGATCTCCTTGGTCACGGTCGCGATGAATTTTGCGGCACTTCCGTAGCCCGGTGTGTGATCGGTCATGGCAAGGTCGTTGTCGATCGTTTTCGGCACACCGATAAAGCGGATGTCGCTGCCGTGTGCCTCGGCATAATCCGACAGCTTTTTGATCGTGTCCATCGAATCATTGCCGCCGATGTAGAAAAATGCACCGATCGAAAGCTCCTCGAAAATGGAAAATAACGTTTCATATACGCCCGTGTCCGCATCCGGCTCCGGCAGCTTATAACGGCAGGAGCCTAAAAATGAGGACGGCGTGCGCTTCAAAAGCTCAATATCCATCTCTGACGAAAGCTCCTCCGTCAGATCCACAAAGCGTCGCTCCAGCAGTCCCTCCACACCATTTTTCATGCCATAGATCTTTGGTACATTGCAAGCCTTCGCCGCGCAAAAAACACCTGCCAGACTCGCATTGATCACGGCGGTCGGCCCGCCGGACTGTCCTACAATTACATTTCCTCTCATCCTGTGCTCCCTTCAAAATTCCTGTATCTTTCGGCAGCACTGCGGCTGCCCCTCTCTACCAGTCGTTCATTGTAGCACATTCTGTCGGAAATGTCATTCTTTTTTCCTAACTGAACATCCCGCCTGCCATCGCGGATAAAAGACACAGCGCCATCGTCGAGCCAAGCTGCACCGGATCTGTCTGCACTCCGCCGTGCAGCAGTGCGCCGACGAGCAGCAGCACGCCGTAATACAGCGCGCCCATCAGAAGCCCCCACAGATATTTCCGGACACCCGCACGTTTCCCGATCAGAAAACCGCCGAGAAAGCCGCTCAGGATGTAGATCGCGATGATGGCACCGCTCACCACCGGCTCAGACGGCTCCATGCGGTACATAAGAAATGCCAGCAGGAGCAGCAGCATTCCGGTCACTGCATACATCACGACCAGCACGGTCAGCACCGGTATGAGCATCGTTCCCTTTTGATCTTCTCTTTTCATTCTTTCCATAAGGAATCCTCCCGACCTAGATTGTAACCGTCAGCACGCGAAGCCTTTGCCTGCTGATTGGTACAATCTATGCCGGAAACGGACGGATTATCACAGTTTTGTCCGTCTTTCTCACAAACGGTGCACATAGCGCACGCACGTCCTGTCCTCGACCGTGAGTGTCTGCTCCGGCGTAAAGTGCAGCTTGCGCATCAGTGCATGACTGGCGGCATTTTCCTCTGCCACAAAGCAGCTCACCGTCTCAAAATCCGAAAGCTCCTCTGCACTGTACCGGAGCAGTGCACGGCACACCTCAGTCGCATAACCCTGTCTCTGATAGGGTGCGGCGATGAGATACCCCATTTCAAGCACCGTTT
>CAZERX010000098.1:0-7777 GCA_964515045.1 uncultured Eubacterium sp. | reverse complement strand
CTCCGGCGTTGCATCCTTGGATCCGTCATTTACGATCAGTATCTCCACATCCTCACCGCCGACAAGCAGCGTGCGGATGCAGTGTTCCATATAATCCTGCGAATTGTAGCAGGGAATTGCAATCGAAAGCAGCTTCATCTTTACCTTCCCATCATCCTTTCTGCCAGCTCGAGCGCCTTGCGCGCCATGGCATCCATGTTGTAATACTTGTATTCTGCGAGCCGTCCCAGCAGATAAAAATTGCGGAACTTCTCTGTCTGCACGCGGTATTTTTCATACAGCGCTTCGTTGTCCGCGTTCTGGATCGCATAATAAGGGATCTCTCCCTCTGCGCCGGTGTATGCGAACGGATACTCCCGCACGATCGTCGTTCCGTCGCAGCCCTTCTGTCCGGTCAGATACTGGAACTCCGTGATACGCGTGAAGTCCTCGCTGACCGTATAATTAACGACGGAATGTCCGTTCTGGAAATCCCTGCACGAAAGATGCTCAAAGTCAAACCGCAGGGAACGGTACGGCAGTCTGCCGTAGCAGCAGTCAAACAGCTCATCCAAGGCACCGGTATAGATCACCTCTCCATCAAACGGCTCACCGTCCAAAAGGATGCCGTTTTCCGTGAAGCCAAGCCGCGTGTTCGCCGGTGTATTGAGTGCAACCTCGATATTTTCATGGTCGAGCATCCGCTCAAACATCGGCGTGAAGCCGTGCAGCGGAACGCCCTGATAGCGATCCTGAAAATAGCGGTTGTCATACGAGATCAGCACTGGCACGCGTCCGGTCACCTCCGGAGAGATCTCCTCCGGTGTCTGTCCCCACTGCTTCATCGTGTATTTCAAAAAAACGTTCTCATACACATACTGTGCGATCTGCCGGATCCCCTCATCCTCATTCTTTTTTAATTCCATGATCGGTACGCGGCTGCCCCTGCCGTATGCGGCAACGAGCTTTGTCTCCAGTGCATCTGCCTGATCGCCGTACACCTGATGCAGTGTGTTCAGGTTAAACGGTATGGGGATCAGCGCACCGTTCACGTTCGCAACGACCTGATGCCCCTGCGGATACAGATACCACTCCGTAAACCGTGAAAAAAAGTCGTACACGCCGGTGTCATTCGTGTGAAAAATGTGCGGCCCATACTCATGGATCAGCACACCGTGCTCATCGGGTCTGTCATAACAGTTGCCGCCGATATGGCTGCGCTGCTCCAGCACGAGCACCTTCCTGCCGCCCTGCTCTGCGAGCGCACGCGCTGCGACAGCACCTGCGACACCCGCTCCAATAATGATCGTCTGATACATAAATCCTCCTTACGCGAGAAACGATTGTCCGGCAGATGGATTGTTTACAGAAAATTCATAAACAACTCATACCGGTGTTACAATTCCTATGTAACATATTATCATACAAGAAACAAACAAGCAAACTTTACGAAAAACTTCCCAATTTTCTTTTTCATAATGTACAGGGGCGATGTGGAATCCACATCGCCCTCCTCTTTTTTACGTCAACGTCACGACTCCTTCGCTCTTTAGTCAGAAAGAAACCGATCCTGCCCGATGCGGATATCCATATAGCGCGCATACGCAGCGTATGCCGCCGGTATCGCGTACCGCGACTCGGATTCGGCAGGCTCGATAAAGAGCAGACCGCCCGTATTTTCCGGCTCCTCCACGAGCAGTGCGTAGCCCTGCATCTGCCATTCCACATGAGAAAAAATATGCTTCGCGGCGGGCAGCGGCTGGATGCGGAGCGGGCTGAGTCCGAGTGTACGGACGTAGGAAAGCACCGTATCCGCGCTCTGCCAGCCGTCCATGCAGGGAAACTCATACAGACCGGCGAGCAGTCCCTGCTCCGGACGCTTCTGTAACAGCGCACGGTCTCCGTCACGGATCACGAGCACGGTACGCTTTTCGATCCGTCTCGCCTTTGCGCGGCTTTTGACCGGAAGCTGCGCGGTCAGTCCGCGCGCATTTGCAAGACAATGTGCTTCCCACGGGCACTGCGCACAATGCGGCGCGCCATTCGGCACGCACACCGTCGCACCAAGCTCCATCATCGCCTGCGTGAGCATTCCGGCGTGCTCCGGCGGGATCACCGGCTGCAGGGCATTTCTGACCCGCGTTTTCACGGACTGCTTTGCGATATCCGAGTCATCTGCCGTCACACGCATGAGGATCCGGAGCACATTGCCGTCTACGGCTGCTTCCGGTCTGCCGTAGGCAATGGATGCGATCGCCGCTGCCGTGTATGAGCCGATCCCCTTGAGCTGCAGCAGGCGGTCATAATCCGGCGGAAGCTCACCGTCGTATTCGCGCATGACCGTCTGTGCCGCCGTCTTTAGATTCCGCACGCGGTTATAATAGCCCAGCCCCTCCCAGAGCTTTAACAGCTTCTCCTCCGGACACTCCGCCAGCGCGCGCACATCCGGCAGTGCTTCCATGAACCGCGCATAAAAAGGCTTCACCGCCTCCACACGCGTCTGCTGCAGCATGATCTCCGACACCCACACATGATACGGTGTCGGCTCACTGCGCCACGGCAGCTCCCGCGCATGGGACGGATACCACGCGAGCAGCGGTTCGATCAGCTCCTTTAGATCATAGTTTTCTACCATTGCCATCTCCCAAAAAAGGCTGCGGCAACGCCGCAGCCTCTGTCATACAGGTTCGGATTATTTATTCTGGAAAGGAACGACCTTTAACTTTTTCTCAGGATCCTTCTCTAAGAAATTACCCATTCCAGCCTTCTGATCCTCGGTCTCGAAGCAGCTTCCGAACAGCTTCTCCTCGATCACGATCGCATCATCCATTGCTGCATCCAGACCATCGTTGATCGCCTTCTTGCAGGCGCGTACAGCGATCGGTGCATTGGCTGCGATGATGGAAGCGAGCTTCTTTGCTGCGGGCATCAGCTCCTCAGCGGGATTTACCAGACCGATGCGATATGCCTCGTCAGCCTTGATATTGCGTGCGCTGTAGATCATTTCCTTTGCCTTGCCGACACCAACGACTCTTGCCAGTCTCTGGGTTCCGCCGAAGCCCGGTGTGATTCCAAGACCTACCTCGGGCTGTCCGAAGATGGCATTGTCAGAGCAGATACGGATATCACAGCTCATTGCGATCTCACAGCCGCCGCCCAGTGCAAATCCGTTGATCGCACAGATCACGGGTACCGGTAAGGTCTCTAACTTACGGAACACGTCATTTCCCTTCTTGCCGAATGCCTCACCCTCAGCCTTTGTCAGTGTGCTCATCTCTCCGATGTCTGCACCTGCAACGAAGGACTTGAATGCATTGCCCTTCTTGTCAGCGCCGCCGGTCAGGATCACGGCACGGATGTCAGCGTTTGCGTTGATCTCGTCTAAAGCTGCATCCAGCTCGTTTAAGGTCTCGCTGTTTAATGCGTTCAGCGCAGCGGGTCTTGTGATGGTAAGGACAGCGATCGCGCCATCCAGCTCTAATGTCAGATTGTTCATTGGTTTACCCTCCTATGATTATGTATTCACGTTCGTTGGCGTTCCTACGCCGTTTGTATTCTACCGTTCTACTGTATCATTTTGTGAAAGAATTGTCAATGTCGGAACACGCTTTGCATCTGCGTGATCGCGTGATCTTTGCACATGCAGGTGCCATGCTCCCGAATATACGCGATCTTTCCCTCATAAGCACTCGCCTCGCGCATAAATTCCATTGACGAGGAAACGATGCGGCAGAGCTTTTTTTCCTCCATGCCGTTGCGGTGGAGGATCAGCGCATAACCGCCCTCCTGCTCCAGATGGTAAAGCTCGCTGTCCAACGGGGTCTCCTGCTCCAGCTCCGGCTCCAAGCCGCTGCAGAATGACAGCAATGCCTGCAGCTCATCAAATTCCAGCAGATAAACGCTGTCCTCCGCGCCATCCTCCGTGATGCCTGCCGGCAGTTCGGCGGACTGATTTCTGACCTTTTCATTCACTGCCTCGGACAGGGAGCTGACCGCGGAACGCAGGCACTCCAGCAGATTAGAATAATCATCCTGCTTCTCGGAAAACGTCAGAGCCAGCCGGTCTCCCAGTACAGCGACCTGTATCGTCAGCGGGCCGCCCTTCACCTGAAAACCGACCTCCTGCTCCGCGACTGCTAACATCCGCCGCAGGAAATCCTCCGTTTTTCCATTGTTGGACATGAAATCGTCCATTTCCAGTCCGTTGTCGTTTAGCTCCTCTCTCGTCACGATACACCGCACGGTGTCCGTGCTGATCCTCTTAAACCTCATTTGTACTCACCTCTGATCGATGCACCGTCCGTCGGACGATATGCAAAACACCTTAACTTTCTCTCATTGTAGCACAAATCCCCCTGTCTGAAAACTGAATTTTCCTTCCAGTCCCCAGTCTGCCGACACTCCCCTGTCAGCGAAAACGCGCAGCCATGTTCAGAATGAACTGTGCGTTGGTCGGTCTGCCGCGCTCGGCATCATAGTCGAACGGATACCGCGCATACAACTGACGGATGCCGGTGCGCATGAACACCTGCTCGATCGCCCAGCGGATCGCGCGTTCCACACGTGCCTCCGTCGTTCTTCTGCGTCTGGCGATCGCCGGATACAGCTCACTGACCACATGAACGTCATCTGCGGCGAGCGGTACGCTCATCACGATCGCGTCCGTCAGATAGATAAAACCCGCCGTTTTGTGACTGAAGCCGAGCAGCTCCAGCTCCTTTCGGACGCGGCGCTCCAAAAAGCCCTGCGCCGGATCCGGCGATGTCTGTGCATACAGACGACAGCTCCGATACACATAATCGGCTCCTGCGGCACGCGCAAAGCTCCGCGCGGCTCCCGACCGGTAATCGTGCACGACCATGATGACCGGTCGACTCCGCATCTGTTCCAGCTCTGCCAGCAGACAGAAGCCGTCGCCCTCGCGAAGCTCCAGACCGAGCACTACGACATCTGCGCCGCATGTTCTCAGATAACGGCACGCATGGTGCTCACTGTCTGTCGCATACACCAGCTCGATTCCGCGGATACGCCCGATCCGTCTGCGGTACTGCTCACAGATTGTCGTATCACGCGCCGCCATTAGGATTCTGACCGGTCTCTCACATCTGATCGTCTTCCTGCTCGTCATCGTCCTGCTCTACCATAAACTCTCTGGATGATACGCGGTTGGCGCGGCGTGCTTCCTCGATCAGATCCGACAGGGTATCCTTCGTCTGCTCGGAATTTTTGATGTTTTTGATCTCAAAGTTTTTCATCGTCTTGTCCACGGAATTGCAGACGATCGTTCCCAGACCGAACATACGCTGCCAAAGACTCCGTCTGAGTGAAATATCTAGGATCCGGTACAGCCGCACCTCGTCCTGATTCTGTGATAAAAATCCGGTCTTTATGATGAGCTTCTGTTCACCCAGCTCGTACTGCGTAAAAGTCCACGGCAAGCCGCACCAGATGCGCTTGCGATCCTTCCAGATGATTTCCTGTGCCATACTCTTTGCCCTCCTCTGTGATACTGATATTATACAAATTCTCCCTTGATGCTGCGTGAAAACAGTGCATCGAGCGCAGTCTGCGGTGCCATTCCTTCATATAAGATAGCATGTACGGTCTCGCAGATCGGCAGCTCCACCTGATACCGCTGCCCCAGCGAAACGAGTGCCTTCACCGTGTAATAGCCCTCTGCCAGCGCATCATACGGCTCGTGCCGGATGTAACGCTCACCGAACATGCGGTTATGGCTGTGCGCAGAAAAAAGTGTCGCCTCATAATCGCCCAGATGACACAGACCGTAGGCTGACAGCTCGTTGCCGCCCATCGCCTTGATAAGCCTTGCGATCTCGCGCGGCCCGCGTGTCATAAGCGGCCCCTTCAGTGAGGTACGTCCGACACCGTCCAGCATTCCTGCAGCGATGCCGATCACATTTTTTGCCGCTCCGCCGATCTCATTTCCGATCAGATCCATGCCATAATAAAACCGGATGAGATCACTTGAAAACTCCTCGATCAGCCGCTGCTTCGTTGCCTCGTGACTGCTGTCTATGACCATGCAGTTTGGCACACCGCGATAAAATTCCTCCACGTGTCCCGGCCCGAGCCACACGGCGATCCGGTTCGACGCATCCACATTTTCCTCCATGATCTGCGTGAGCCGCCTGCCGCTCCCGATCTCAATGCCCTTCATGCACAGCACAAAGGTCTGATAGGTCAGGTGATACGGCGCGAGCGTGTCACACAGCGACTGTAAATTCTGTGATCCGATGGAGATCACCACCGCCTCAGCCTCCGTCACCTGCGACAGCTCATTCGTGAGCGTGAGCGACTCCGGCAGCTTCACATAGTCATTCTGCCGCTCCCGCATCAGCCGCTCCATATTCCGCGAACCGGCTCTGCCGTACAGCGTGACCTCGTGTCCGATATGATCCAGATACCACGCAATGAATGTTCCCCAGCGTCCGCATCCGATAACAAAAACTTTCATGATTACTGCTAGATTCCTTCCTTATGCACCGGTACCGTTCTCGTAACGGTCGGATGCAAAAATAACCGGCAAAAGATGCGCCACTGCGCATCTGACCTCTGCCTCCGTGAGACTGCCGTCTGCCAGCGCCTGCCGGATACTCGCATGAT
Source organism: uncultured Eubacterium sp. (assembly GCA_964515045.1). Classification (GTDB taxonomy): domain Bacteria; phylum Bacillota; class Clostridia; order Lachnospirales; family Lachnospiraceae; genus W0P33-017. The sequence goes on along the minus strand of CAZERX010000098.1, from coordinate 1,174 downwards.
CCGACGGTTCTCCCGGCATGATGAGATCATTGCCCGCGCGCATACAGCCCGCTGCCGTACACGAGGGATCCTCATGCGTCGTCCGCCAGTCCGTCATGATCACGCCCTTAAAATGCCACTCATCGCGCGCGACCTTCGTACACAGATCGTAGCTGTTCGCCGCGTGCACGCCGTTGATGAGGTTGTAGCTCGTCATGATCGCGAGCGGCTGTGCTTCCTTTACCGCATATTCAAAGCCCTTGAGATAGATCTCACGCAACGCACGCTCGGATAAAATGCTGTCCGAGCCGGTGCGGTTATCCTCCTGATCATTGCAGGCAAAATGCTTGATCGTCGTTCCGACGGATCCCTTCGCCTGCACACCGCACGTCACTGCGCCCGCCATCCGTCCGGACAGCAGCGGATCCTCCGAATAATACTCATAATTTCGTCCGCACAGCGGATTGCGGTGGATATTCATGCCCGGCGCGAGCCAGAGCGTCACTTGGAAATGCCGAAGCTCCTCTGCGACAGCCGCGCCGATCTCCTCAGAAAGTGCCGTATCCCACGTCTGTGCGAGCTGCGTACCGGTCGGAAATGCCGTTGCATACTGATAGCGCTTTTCTGCGCCCTCCGGTGCACCGCCGCGATAGAGATAGCCGTTTTCCATGTTCGCTTCGATCGGAAGGTGCTGCGGTACACCGTCCTTGACATAATAGGACTGTGACAGCCTAAGTCCCGCCGGCCCGTCCGCGAGCACGATCTCTGCGATGCCCTGCTCCACTGCACAATCACTCGTCTGCGCCGCTGAGCCTGCCACCAGCTCACCTGCGGCTCCGAGCGCACTGCCGCCCTCCGTGAATGCGCCGGTCACGAGCCGGATCAACTGCTCGGTCGATAAGCGTTCCGTCTCCTGCAGCATCGCAGCAGACACCTCCTCATCACCGTAGGTGACCGTGCGCCGCGCCGGAAGCATCTGTGTCGGCAGGACGATCGCCGGATTTTTGCAGACCAGCGCGTGCCACTGCGCGCGCCGCGCCATCGTGCGCTCCTCCGGTGCGATAAGCTCGGTAAGCTCGGTCTGCAGCGGGCAGATCTGCTGTGCTTTTTCGATCAGATAATTGCGCGTCAGCTCGACGGATGCCGCAAAATCAGCATTCGACAGACTGTTTCCGACGAAAATACCGTATGTGCC
>CAZERX010000097.1:0-7980 GCA_964515045.1 uncultured Eubacterium sp. | reverse complement strand
ACCTGAGAGATACCAGCCTGATTACAGAATACCTCGCGGGAAGCTGCGTTTGTTGCAGAGTCAAAGCCTACAACGTGGATGCCTGCATTCTTTGCTTCGGTCAGAGCCGGCTGTAATGCGTCCGCATCGTTTGCTGCGATCGCGATCACGTCTACACCCTGAGAAATGGCATTGTTGATACAGGTGATCTGGCTCTCAGCGTCTGCTGCTGCCGGCTCCTGTAAAACAAACTTGCCGCCCTGTGCCTCAACGATCTCCTTGAAGCCGTCTGCTGCCTTCTGATTGTACGGATTTCCTGCACTCTTTACGATCAGACAGTATGTCTTGTCCGTGGTCAGATCGCCGGTTGCTGCCGCGTCACCGGATGCATCATCTGCTGCATCATCGGCTGCATCTGCCGCATCGTCGGCTGCGTCTGCCGCATCATCTGCTGCGTCTGCTGCAGGTGCATCTGCTGTCTTGTCGTCAGAGCCTCCACAGCCAACGAGCATGGTCGCTGCCATGGATACGCATAATAATGCGCTTAACACTTTTTTCTTCATTTTCTTTACCTCCCTAAAGAATTTTGATCTATGCTCAAACGGATCTGAAGTCATCCGTCAAAGCCGTAACCTATCCGCTGCCGGTCATGCAGCTTTCTTTTTGCCAACGTTGATCCGAAGATTCGGGATCATAACGGAGATCACGAGCAGCGCGCCCTTGATCACGAGCATCACGTTCGATGATACGTTGACCAGTCCGAGTCCGTATTCGAGCAGTCCGAGAAGGAATACCGCGATCATCGCGCCGATGAAATTACCCTTTCCTCCATCTGTCAGAATACCGCCAAGTACACAGATACCGATGGCATCCATCTCCGTGCCCTTGCCGACCGCATTGTTGATGCTTCCCATGGAAGCTGCGGTAAAGATGGCTGCGACTGCGGAAAACAGTCCGGTGATGATGTATACCACAAAGCGTGTGCCCTGCACATTGATACCGGAATAGCGCGCCGCCTCACGGTTTGCGCCGATCGCATACATCCTGCGTCCGAAGGTCGTCTTGTGCTGCACGATACCGAATACGACTGCGCAGATCACAAAGATCACGAACATGTACGGAACCACGCCGCCGATCTTGCCCCAATACAGATTGGAGAACCACAGCACGTTGTTCAGACCGCCGGTAGACTGGTCTCCCAGAATGATCTCACACAGACCGCGGTAAACGACCTGCGTACCAAAGGTAATGATCATCGGGTTTAACTCTGTAAACTGTGTCGCGATCGCGCCGTTGATCACACCGCATACCGTTCCGGTGAGCAGTGCAACGAGCACCGCGAGCACCATGGACTGTGTCGCATTGAACGTGACACCGAGCATCGTTGCGCTGAATGCGAGGATGGAGCCGACGGAAATGTCGATATCTCCAAGCACCAGCACAAAACACATCGGAAGTACCATAAAAGCAATGTTTAGGAAAGAATTGGTCGCGCGGAACAATCCGGTCACGCTCCAGTATTTATCCGATATTGCAATATTCATGATATTGACTGCCACCAGAAGCAGAATCAGCATGGACTCCCAGTGAAGCAGCAGTTGTTTCCACGAAAAGGGCTTTTCTGCAATGATCTCTCTGCCTGATTTTCCTGCCATGACTAAATCTCCCTTCTCTTTAATGCTGCCTTATCCACGGAACGCTGTACCAGCACGTTCAGAATAACGAATACGAGGATGATGACACCCTTGATCGCCTTCTGCCAGAACTGTGACACGCCGATCAGCGGAAGTCCCTTACCGATGATCGCGATCACCAGTGCTCCGAGGAACACGCCGACGATATTTCCCTTGCCGCCGGTCATGCTCACGCCGCCTACCACGCAGGCTGCGATACAATCCATTTCCAGACCTTCACCCATGTTTCCCTGTGCGGATGCATACAGTGAAGTAAACATGCCGCCTGCGAGTCCGGTCAGACCGCCGAGGATCACATAGCAGATCGTCTTTACCTTTTTTACATTGATACCGGATACCGCTGCTGCCTCCGCATTGGAGCCGACTGCGTAGATCTTTCGTCCTGCCGGTGTCCATTTTAAGATGCAGTAAAAAATGATATACAATATGATCACGATAACCAGCAGATTATTGATCACGCCAAAGCCCAGATAGCTTTTCTGCGCGAAATTCTTGTAGTTTTCCGTGAAGTCCATCGCTGCGACCCATTCATTGTGTGCCACCAGATAGGTCGCACCGCGGAACGCGTTCATACAGCCCATCGTCGCGATGATCGGCGGTACCTTTCCATAAGAGATCACCGTTCCGATCAGAAGTCCGCACGCCAGTCCGACGATGATCGCGATACCAAACACCGCCACGATCGGCAGATTCTGATTGTCACGGAATACGAGCGACGCACACATGCCGGACAACGCCAGCGTCGAACCGACACTGATATCAATACCGCCGGTCAGCATGACGAGCATCATGCCGATCGCAATGACGAAATCGACGGCATAGTTTTTGAACATACCGTTCAGATTCTCCAGCCGGAAAAAAGCTCCGCCGGATCTCACCTGAATAAAGACTGCAAGGATCGCCACGATCAGAAGCAGGATCGCTTCACGGGATGCGGTGATCTTTTTCAAAACTGATCTGTTTTCCATTTTTCCACTCACCTTTCCCTATTTATCCTCAGTATTCTTTAAGGACTTTGCCATTGCAAATTCCAGAATACCCTCCTGCGTTGCCTCGTCACGCGACAGCTCGCCGGTGATCTTTCCTTCACACATTACGATGATGCGGTCGCTCATATTGAGCACCTCCGGCATCTCGGAGGAGATCATGATGATCGCATAGCCGCGCTGTGCGAGCTGACCCATGATGTCGTAGATCTCTGCCTTAGCGCCGACATCAATACCCTTGGTCGGCTCATCCATGATCAGCACTTTAAGCTCCGATGCAAGGATCTTGGATACGGCTACCTTCTGCTGGTTGCCGCCGGAAAGCGTGCTCACCTTGTCAAACAGTGATACCGCCTTAGTATCCACTTCCTCTGCAAGCTCCTTTGCGGCTGCCCGCTCTGCCTTATCATTGGTAAAAAATTTATTTCCGTATTTTTCGATCTCAGTGAGCGTGATATTCCGTCCGATGCCCCAGTCCAAGATCAGTCCGAGATTGGAACGATCCTCCGTGAGAAGTCCGATGCCGTTTTTGATCGCATCATGCGGATTTCGGATCTTTATCTCTTTTCCCTCAAGGAATATTTTTCCGCTGTCCAGCTTTTCCACGCCATAGATCGTCTGGATCACTTCCGTTCTCCGTGCACCGACCAGTCCGGTCAGTCCGAGGATCTCTCCGCGTCTGACGCTGAACGATACATCCTTGAAAAAGCCCTCTCTGGAAAGTCCCTCTACCCGAAGCACCTCATCGCCGAGCTTCACGTCCGGCTTCGGGAACATATCCGTGATCTCACGTCCGACCATCGCCGTGATCAAGTCTGCATTGGAGATCTTGTCTACATCGTAGGTTCCGACATATTTGGAATCCCGAAAAACAGTCACGCGTGATGCGAGCCGGTACATATCCTCAAAACGGTGCGAGATAAAGATGATGGAAGCGCCCTCATCCCGCAGCTTTTCTGCAATGCGATAAAGATTTTCGGATTCATTCTTGGTCAGTGATGCCGTCGGCTCATCCATGATGATGATCTTGGCATCCGCTGACAGTGCCTTTGCGATCTCGACCATCTGCTGCTGTGCCACGGACAGCGTACCCATTTCCTCAGTGGAACGGAAATCCGCATTTAACTGCGCCAGCAGCTTATCTGCCTCCTCGTACATCTCCTTCCACTGGATCATTCCGTGCTTTACCTTTTCGTGACCCATGAAAATATTCTCTGCGACGCTCAGATGCGGGTAAGCGGTCACATGCTGATAGATCGCCGCGATGCCTGCCGCCTGACTGTCGTTCGGTCCCTTAAAATCGACCTTTTCGCCATTCAGATACATCTCACCGCCATCTGCCTTATGTACACCGGTGATCACCTTGATAAACGTAGACTTTCCTGCTCCGTTTTCTCCCATCAGCGCGTGGATCTCGCCTGCCTTCAGTTGGAAGCTCACATTATCAAGTGCCTTCACGCCGGGAAAGATCTTAGTGATCTCCTTCAATTCCAGAACATACTCTGAAGCCATTGATCGTTCTCCTTTCCTCTCTCAACCTGATTTCATGGTATCATTCCGGTTCCGAGAAAACTATCGTAAATTTTTTGGATTGCGGGTAAATTTTTTCGGTTTTCGACAGAGTGTGACACCTGCCCCATTTTCTGTGTTATACTATGAAAAAACAATTACGGAGGAACAACATGCGCATTTTAATCGCCGATGATGAGGAACTGACAAGGAACGGCATCATCTCAAGTATAGACTGGGAGCGCTACGGCATCACTGAGATCGACAGTGCCGACGACGGCATCAATGCCCTTGCGCTGATACAGAAAAATCTGCCGGACATCCTGCTCACGGACGTGCGCATGCCGCGGTTGGACGGCATCGGTCTGTCCAGACAGCTTCGGGAGCTGTCTCCGGATTGTCCGGTCATATTTATGAGCGGCTATTCAGACAAGGAATACTTAAAGGCAGCGATCTCCTTAAAAGCAGTAAACTATGTGGAAAAACCGTTCTCTCCCGCAGACATCGGAGAGGCTCTCACGGAAGCCGTTTCGCTCGTGCAGAAGCAGCACCGGCAGAAGGAGTCTGACCGCTTTTTCTTATTAGAAAGTCACTCCAAGCTCGCGCTGGCGCTCACACAGCCTGCACCCACACTGCCGGCGGATGCCGCAAACCAGCTCGGCGGTGCACAGTATTTTACCACACTGATCCTGCACACCGGCGACGAACGGTTTCTGCTCACGGACGAGCTGCTCACCACGTTTTTTGCTTCGATCAGCGATCATCTCAACGCTCTGCACCTTGGAGAGCTTCACACGTTGAAGCATTCTGCCTACATGATCCTGCATCTGTACGGCACACGCGAGCCGTCCGCGCGCACACTGCGCGATATCTGTGTGCACATCCGCGCGCTCCTTTCCGATCGTGAGATCCGAAAGTTTCATCTGATCGTCGGAGAGACCGTAAAGGGCTGCAAAAATGTCTACCAGTCCTACAACAGCGCGGTACTGCTGCTGCAAAGTGCATTTTTTACTCCGTTCGGCCAGATCCTGCTGCCGGATGAGCCGTCGCACGCGGTCACGTCCGCATACCTCAATGAATTTGCCGAGCGTTTCCGCGCCTCGCTCCGTGAAAAGGATCAGCCAAAAACCGATCAGCTCTGCGGGGAGCTGTACGACAAGCTCTCCGGCAACCGCGGACTTTTGCCAAATCAGGCGCGCGACCTTTACTACAAGCTGCTGACGGCACTTTCCAACGTGCAGTACGAGGCAAAGATCTCTGCACCTTCTGAAAAGGCGGGACAAAGCCTGCTCGAAGCCATCAGCGGCTGCGCGGTCTATGAGGAGCTGCATACACTACTCACACAGGCGACGGACACCTGCTATGACCTGCTCGCGCACGCGAATCAGGAAAGCCCGACGCTGTTTCTCATCAAGGATTACATCCAAGCGCACTACGCAGACAACGGTCTGTCCATCAAGGATATCAGTGAGCATGTGCATCTGTCGTCCTCATACCTCTGCACCGTGTTCAAGACCGAGAGCGGGCAGACGCTGAACCAGTATCTGACCGGTTTCCGCATGGAAAAGGCAAAGCAGCTTCTCGCTGACCCGCGCAATAAGATCACGGATGTTGCCGCAAAGGTCGGCTTTACCGACTGCAATTACTTCGGAAAAACCTTCAAAAAGATCGTCGGACTCTCACCGTCCGAATACCGTGAAAAGGAGTCACTGAACTGATGCTACGAAAGCTCATCCATCTGTACCAATATAAGCTGTCACTGCGCACAAAGATGCTCATTACGCATCTGATCCTCTCGATCATACCGGCGCTGCTGATCACTGCTTTTTCCTACAATCAGCTCGTTGCCGTTACGACCAATACGACGCTGCACTCCTTAAATACGCTCGCCGACCAGACGCGCACAAATATCGGAACGACCATTGACCAGCTCCGCTCGCTCGTGGACAATATCAGCGACAACCAGTTTTTTTCCTATTACATCCGGAGTAATCATCCGGAGCAGTACATCGAGGGCACGCCCTTTCAGAGCAGCCTGCATGAGCTGGAAAATGTCATCGCGACCTGCGCGGACAATTCCCTCGTATCCTCCGTCCGCATCTATCTCGACGACGAGCATTATGAACCGCTGCGCGCACACAGCAAAAACACGGCGTTTGAAACGCTGTCCTCCGCACGCGGTACTTACTGGCACGGCATATTCAGCAGCACGGACGATAACCTGCTCCTTTGCCCGCCCATGTATCTGTCGCCCTCGGAGATCGCAGAAAAAGGCTCACACGCCGTCATCCGGCGGCTGTCCGGCGTTTCCTCCGAGGTGTATGTGGCAGTCTATTTTAACCAGTCATCCATCCAGCCGATCCTTTTGCAGGATCTGCCCTACAATAACAGCGTGATCTATATCACCAATTCCAGAAATGAGATCGTTGCATCGACCAACAAGACGATCTCCGGTACCTACTATATTCCGTATAATGAGATCACGACGCGCATTCCTTCCGCGACACAGCTTGAGAAGCTGCAATTCGCCGGTGAAAATGTATACTGCGGCTACAAGAGCATTCCGAACACGGACTGGATCATGGTGTCTGCCGTTCCGGAATCCAATCTGACCTCCGAAGGTCAGCGGCTCGTGCAGAACTTTTTATTCTTATACGCATTCGTGCTCATCGTGTGCGTGCTCATCAGTCAGTGGCTGAGTGCCTCCGTGACCGGACGGATCTCCGCCGTTGCAAAAAAAATGCAGCAGGTACGGAGCAGCTCCCTCCCGCTGCCGATGGACGATCCCGACGGCACGGACGAGATCTGTTCGCTGATCGATTCCTACAACTATATGTCCAGCGAGATCAACCGTCTGATCGACGAACAGCAGCGGACGGCAAACGAGCTTCGCCAGTCCGAGTTTCGTGCGCTTCAGGCACAGATCAACCCGCATTTTCTGTATAATACACTGGATATGATCAACTGGATGGCGCGCTCCGGTGAGACCACGCAGGTATCCGAGGCGGTCAGCCTGCTCTCGCGCTTTTATCGCATCACGCTGAGCGGCGGCAGCTCCTTCATCACCGTAAATGAGGAGCTGGAGCACGTGTCACTGTATGTACAGCTCCAGAATATGCGTTTTAACGGAAAAATACATTTTTTTGTGGATGTACCGGATGAAATGCTCGACTATCAGATGCCGAAGCTGGTCTTTCAGCCGATCGTGGAAAATTCCATTCTGCATGGGATCTTAGAAAAAAATGTAAAAGAGGGAAATATCGTGATCATGGGATGGGTCGAGGATGAAACACTCGTATTCGTGATCTCAGATGACGGTGTCGGTATCCCGCCGGAAAAGCTCGCCGTGATCCTGACCGGAAACGGAACAGGCACACACGGACACGGAAGCAATATCGCCGTGTCCAATACACATAAAAGGATCCAACTGTGTTATGGCAGCCGCTATGGTCTGAGCTACCGCAGCACGGTCGGATCCGAAACGGAGGTCGAGATCCGTATACCGGCAGATGCCAAGACTCCGGACGCTCCGCAGATGCTCAATCACGCGTGATATCCTCGATCTGCCAGTCGATCGGTGTCTCACCGTGTGCCTGCAAAAATTCATTTGCCTGACTAAAATGCTTACAGCCGAAAAATCCGCGGTACGCGGACAGCGGACTCGGATGCGGTGCTTTTAGGATCAGATGCTTTGGATTATCCAGCATCTGGATCTTAGACTGCGCCGGTCTGCCCCAGAGCATGTACACGATCGGACGATCCTGCGCACTGACCGCCTGTATGACTGCATCGGTGAACTGCTCCCAGCCCTT
>CAZERX010000096.1:0-8262 GCA_964515045.1 uncultured Eubacterium sp. | reverse complement strand
GATGATCTCCATGCTCGTGCAGGCGATGTACAATATCGTGGACAGCATATTTGTGTCGCGTGTCAGTGAAAACGCACTGACCGCGGTTTCGCTCGCATTCCCGCTGCAGACGCTGCTCATCGCAGTCGGCGCGGGTACCGGAGTCGGAGTCAATTCGCTCCTGTCAAAGTCACTTGGCGAAAAAAACTATGAGCGCGCGAACAAAACGGCGATGAACGGCATTTTTCTCTATGTGCTGAGTTATCTTGTGTCCGCGGTAGCCGGACTGCTCATCGTCCGTCCGTTCTATGCGAGCCAGATCAAGGATGCGCCGGTCGAGATCATGGAGATGGGTGTCCAGTATCTGACGATCGTTATGGTCGCTTCCTTCGGACAATACATGCAGTTTATCTTTGAACGGCTGCTGCAGGCGACCGGACGCACGGTATTTTCCATGATCACGCAGATGGTCGGCGCGATCTTAAACATTATCTTGGATCCGATCCTGATATTCGGACTGTTCGGGATGCCGAAGCTCGGCGTTGCGGGCGCTGCGATCGCGACCGTGATCGGACAGATCGTCGCGGGTATCGTTGCGATGATCTACAATATCAAAAAGAACACAGACATTACGCTGCGGCTGCGCGGCTTCCGGCCGGACGGACAGATCATCGGCACGATCTACAAGGTTGGTCTGCCGTCCATCATCATGCAGTCCATCGGCTCTGTCATGACCTACGGCATGAATCTGATACTTGTCGGACTGTCAGCGACGGCAGCAGCCGTGTTCGGTATTTATTTCAAATTGCAGAGCTTTTTCTTTATGCCGGTATTCGGACTGAACAACGGTCTGATCCCGATCCTTGCATACAATTACGGTGCAAGAAAGAAAAAGCGTATGCTGCGCACCTTCAAGATGGCGCTCGTGGTGGCGTTCTGCTTTATGGTGCTCGGCTTTATCGTGTTCCAGACCATACCGGACACGCTGCTCCTGCTCTTTGACGCATCGGAAAACATGCTGACGATCGGCGTTCCGGCGCTCCGTATCATAGCCGTGCATTTCCTCATTGCGTGGTTCTGTATCGTTGCGGGTGCGTCATTTCAAGCACTCGGAAACGGTATGTACAGCCTGTATGTATCGGTCGCACGTCAGCTCGTCGTGCTGCTTCCTGTTGCATACATCCTCGCTAGGATTGGCGGACTTTCGCTCATCTGGTGGGCGTTCCCGATCGCAGAGCTGATGTCGTGCACGATCTCCGTGATCTGTCTGGTGCGGACCTATCGGAAGGTCATCGCGCCGCTGCCGGATGAGGGATGATGCCAGAGGGGAGTCAGTCATGAATTGTGAACAAAATGTAAACACAAAGTTCACATAAAGTTAAACGGAACGACAAGAATTGTTCATAACAGACGGATATACTTATATCATCACATAAGTGATACACACAAAAGCAACTTTTTCAATTTTCATAACTCTCCCCTTTTTGAACGCCAATGCAGACGCATGGGCGTTCTTTTTTCATTAGGTTATTTCGCCAGATTTACATATACATTCTCATAAAATCATGCTACAATGGTTTTGTGATCGAAAAGAAAGATGCGGATGCGTTTCCGATAGCGATGCCCTCTAGTACATAAGGAGGGTGATGCCCTATGAACACAATGGAAGTTTTGACTTTATTGCTAGTAATATTTGCGGCACTGTCATATATAGACGATCGTAACAAAAAGAAATAGCATCCCAGACCGTCCAAAGTTGAGGATGCTATTCTTGTAATTCATTTTCAAACAGAGGGCAATCGGATGACACATCCGATAACCTTTCTGAGTAGATTATACACGGAGAGGCTTGTTTTTTCAAGTCTCTCTTTCAATTTTATTCCTGTATCTGCCGTCCCTCGACATCCATCGAATAGTGGTCGCGCAGGATGAGATCCGACACGCGCACAAATTCATACCCTTTGCCGCGGAGCGTAGCGATCAGCTCCTCCAGCGCATCCGCCGTGTACTTTGCGCCGTTGTGGCACAGGATGATGGAGCCGTTGCCAAGATGCGCGTGGTTCGTGACGGTATCTATAATAGAAGCAACGCCGTAATCCTTCCAGTCGAGCGAATCCACATCCCACTGGATGCTGTAATAGCCGAGCGATGCCGCGGTCTGGATGACCTCATTGGAATAGTCGCCGTAGGGCGGGCGGAAAAGGAACATATCATAGCCGGTCAGCGCCTTCACCTTGTCATGTACGGCGGTCAGCTCGCTGCGCATCTCGTCCGTGCTGAGCTGGCTCATGTTTTTATGGTTCTCACTGTGATTGCCGAGATCGTGACCGGCAGCGAGGATCGCCTTTACATCGTCGGGATACGCATCCACCCAGCCGCCGGTCATGAAAAATGTCACGGGAACCTGATTTTTTTCCAGTATGGACAGGATCTTGGCCGTGTCCTCGTTGCCCCATGCGGCATCAAAGGTGAGCGCGATCTGCGGCTTGTCGGTCTGCACGCAATAGATCGGCAGCTCCCGCCCGTTGACCGACGAGGAAACGGACAGCACCTGCGGCAGACAGCAGAACGAAAGGACCGTGAGTGCACAGACACCTGCCGCGAGCGCGGCGAGCCGCAGTCTGACTGCTGAGGGGTGAAAATGGGAAAGGATCGGGTGAACGTCTTTTTTCATAACAGGCCTCCGAATGTCACACATGGATTTGCATTTTTACCATAAAAAGATATGCCGCAGAAAAAAGAATATGCTAAGAGTCCGTTCCGGCTCTTTATTTTTTGACGAAATCGCCGATATAACTATATAACAAACTAGGTCAGTGCGTCTGACCGACACATGGAGGTGGCACAGATGAGTATGGTAGTCAATGCATCCAGTCTGCTGCAGCGCGCATACAGCGGCAATGCGTTGTTTAAGAATGAGGAATACCGAAAGACCCGCACCAATCACGACACGATGGGTGCCGACAGAAAGGCGCTCCTGCGCTCACTGGATCAGCTTGATGCGCTGGATTTTGAGAGTGAGGAGCCGGAGGACACCAAGGCGATCTATCAGACCGTGACGGCATATGTGACCGTTTACAACAATACGGTCGATACCGCGCTGAACTCCGGAAGCTCAGACATCCGCCGGAGCGGAAAGCAGATGAAGGCACTGTTAAAGGAGAATAAGGATCAGCTAAAGGAGATCGGCATTTCCTTAAAGAGTGACGGAACGATGAAGATCGATAAGACCGAGCTGAAAAAGGCAACGACGGTGAAGGTGGAAAAGGTATTCGGCGACGAAACCTACAAGAACGATCTGCGAAAGATCATGCAGAAGCTGCGCGATCAGTTGAACCGTGAGCCGGTGTCGCAGAGTGGCACGGCAGCAGATGAAACTGTCGGCAGCAACTTGAATTTATATGCATAAAAGTTTATAATAGATGTATTCGGGCAGGGATGCCCATGTTAAGAAACTATCACGGAATGATTTGGGAGAATACGATATGAAAAAAAGATGGATCGCAGTGCTGACGGCAGCGATGGTAGCCGCAACGACGGTGCTGCCCGCAGCGCCCGTACAGGCACAGGATGTAACGATGCAGGAGCAGGGGGTGCTTCTCGCGGCGACGACCAACAATAACGGCGCAGAGAAGGACTCAAACGGAGATAATGTCAGCGATAACGGCTTTGAATATCAGGCGAACGGAGACAGCACGCTGACGATCACGGGATATCGCGGCACGGCAACGGCACTGACCGTACCGGCGCGGATCGAGATCGCAGAGGGCAGCGGCACGATCGCGGCAGGCACCTATGACGTGACCGCCATTGCGAGCGCGGCATTTGCAGGAAACGCAGGTCTTACGACCGTCACGATGCAGGGCGGTACGACCGGCACATCAAATAACAAAAACAACACGAATGCGGCAGTCGGACTGCTCACGATCGGCGATCATGCGTTTTACGGCTGTCCGTCACTGACGACCGTTACGATCCCCGCGACCGTTACGAGCATCGGCACGCAGGCATTCAGCGACTGTCCGGCGCTCACCGCACTGAACGTGACCGCAGGCAACCGCTGTTATGTTTCCAATGACGGCGTGTTATACAAATATCTCGGCTATACGACCGGAACGACGGCAAATTATAATACCTATACACTGATCCAGTATCCGTCCGGCAAGCTCAGCGCAGCCTACAACGCACCGGCAGCCATTGCCAATCGTCTGACGGCGATCGAGCAGGGCGCATTTGCGGGTGCACAGACGCTGACGAGCATTACACTTCCGGAGACCGTGACCGTGATCGGCAGCGATGCATTTAAGAATTGCAGTGCGATGACGACCGTTACGATCCCGGATAAGGTGACGAGCCTTCCGTCCCGCGCATTCAGCGGATGCAGTGCACTCACGACCGTGACACTGCCGGATACGATGACAAATATCGGTGACGCGGCATTCCAGAACTGCTACGCACTGACCAAGATCAATCTGCCTGCCAAGCTGGTCGGCATCAGCGCAAATACCTTCTACGGCTGCAGCCAGCTCTCAGAGGTGACGATCCCGAACGGCGTGACGAATATCGGCACGACCGCATTCGCATATTGCAGCTCAATGGTCAAGATCACGATACCGGCGAGCGTGACTACGATCGGTTCAAACGCATTCTTAGGAGTGACCGGTCTTACGATGTACTGTCACAGCGGCTCACAGGCGGCGAACTACGCGGCGAGCAACAAGATCGGTACGGTCATGACCTATACGGTACGCTTTTTATCTGATACCGGCACACTGCTGTCCTCACAGGAGGTCGTGTACGGTTCATCAGCGACCGCTCCGGCGATGCCCGAACGTCCCGGCTACAAGCTCACATGGAGCTGCAGCTTCAAGAACGTGACGAGTGATCTGTCCGTGTCCGCGACCTACAAGCGTGTTTATAAGGTGACGTTTGTAGATAAATACAGAGGAAAAACGGCGACGGACGAGGTCGAGTACGGCGACGGCGCGACCGCACCCAAATGGAAGCTGAGTGGCTATACGCTCAAGTGGGACAAGAGCTTCTCCAGCGTGACCGGCGACATGACGGTATACGCCTCATGGAAGGATCCGAAGACCGGCTTTGTCATTGACAAGGATACCAAAAAGCCCGCTAAGGTGGACACGGAGCTTGCGAAGGGCACCGTGACCTACCGCGTGACGAGCGCGAACGTGCAGAATCCCAAGGTCAGCTATGTGTCAAATTCCAATACCGGCGCACGGACGGTGACTGTTCCGAATACCGTGACCATCAATGGTGTAAAATATAAGGTGACGGAGATCGAGGACAACGCATTCAGCTCGAATGCCAGTCTGACGACGCTCACGATCGGAACGAACGTGACGAGCATCGGAACGAAGGCATTTTACAAGTGTAAAAAGCTCACGACCGTAAAGATCAAGACGAAAAAGCTCAGCACCATCGGAACGAAGGCGTTTTACGGCATCAAAAATAACGCAACGTTCAGCGCATACCGTTCCAAGCTGACGACCTATCAGAAAAAGATCAAGGCATCCGGTATCAATACGACGATCCGTCTGAAAGCGATCAGCTAACGGCGGTACGGATCACAGCCTTAGAATAGGAGACGGATATGAACACACGGACAGCAAAAAAATGGATGCCGGTATGGATCGCGGCACTTGGCGTACTGCTGTGTCTGCTGTTCTGGCATCAGCCGGTGGCTGTGCAGGCGGCACAGACACAGACGACGCAGACAGGTACGAATACGATCACGCTGAACGGTACACCGTTCACGGACAGCACGGCACATCCGGGCGGTACGACCGATAAGGATGCGAACGGTTTTACCTACACCTATCAGATATCAGACAAGAATCCGGACGAGGTGCAGATCAGCGGCTGCAAATATGAGGGCACGGTTGCGGCGACACTGAATCTTCCGGCATATATCACGGAGGGGAGCAAGACCTATCCGGTCGTCGGAGTCAACGGTGATGCATTTTC
Source organism: uncultured Eubacterium sp. (assembly GCA_964515045.1). Taxonomy (GTDB): domain Bacteria; phylum Bacillota; class Clostridia; order Lachnospirales; family Lachnospiraceae; genus W0P33-017. Next base: position 2,298 of record CAZERX010000096.1, on the reverse strand, counting down.
ACACTGCCGCTCCTATATCAGCAGTGTGGTCTTTCCGTCCACCTATCGCTGGGTCGGATCAGAAGCGTTTGCGGGCTGCCCGCTCACGAGCGTAGATTTTAATGATGGGATGCAGGAGATCCGCGCACGCGCATTTTACAAGTGTCAGGATCTGAAAAACGTCTATATCCCGACGAGCGTTACACTGATCGAGAGCGGAGCATTCGCGGCGTGCAGCCAGTTGACCGCGATCACGGTCGCAACGAACAATACGAGCTACTGCGGCATCGGCGGCGTGCTCTATAATAAAAATCTGGACACACTGGTGCAGTGGCCGGCGGCACTTTCCGTCGGAAGCTCGATCACTGGTGAATGTGTGATCGGCTCTGCGGAGATACCGGTGCGTGTGATATTTGATAAGGCATTCGAGGGCTGTACCCAGCTATACCGGATCACGGATATGTACCGCACGGTGGCAACGATCGGCGAGCAGGCATTTTACGGCTGCTACAATCTGACCTCGGTCAAGATCCCTTCGACCGTGACCTCGATCGGTCAGCAGGCATTTTCAAACTGCGGAGCAGGACTCGTCATATCCTGTGCCAAGGCATCAGCGGCAGAGACCTTCGCCAAGAGCTACGGCATTCAGACGAACGTTACCTGCACGGTGCGCTTCTATGACGGCTATTCGCTCTTAAAGACTGAGGAGGTGCAGAGCGGAAGCGCGGCGACGGCGCCGGTGCTGTCAGAGCGCAGCGGCTATACGCTGACATGGGACAAGGATTATACGAATGTCCAGCAGAATCTCGATGTGCATACCTCATGGAAGCAGAATTTCACCGTTACCTTCAAGGATTCCTACAGCGGACAGGTGACGGAGGTCGTATCCTACTACGGCGGTTCAGCGACTCCGCCGGTGTGGACACGCAAGGGCTACATGCTCGGCTGGGATTCCACGGCATACACCTATGTGACGAAAAATATGACGATCAACGCCGTATGGCTCATATCCATGACGGACGGAACGATCACGGACGAGAAACCGCAGCTTGGCGATACGCGCACCATCAATTACATCACCTATCAGGTGACGAAAACGAGCGCGTCTGATCCGAGGGTCTGCGCAGTCGGCTGTACGAAGCAGACGCTGACCTCGCTCACGATCCCTGCGACGATCACCTTCGGCGGTGTCAAATATAAGGTGACGATGATCGGTACCGGAGCCTTCCGCGATATGCCGAAGCTCGCAAAGGTGACGATCGGCAAGAACGTGATAAAGATCAAAGGAACGGCATTTTATAACTGCCCGAAGCTAAAGACCATGACGGTCAAGAGCAAAAAGATCACCGGCATCGGTGAAAAGGCATTCAGCAAGATTTATGTAAAGGCAAAGATCAATGTGCCTAATTCCTGCAAGTCAAAGTATAAGAAATACATGCTGGACGCAGGATTGAGCACTTATGCAAAGGTATATTGATCCGGCTTGGAAAGGATGATGGATATGAATACGACGATGATCCTGTTTGCAGGCATACTGCTGATCGTGATAATCGCGGTCGTTGCAGTCGTGGCGGGTGTTTCTGCGGTCATTGGAGCCGTAGCGGCTGAGGAGATCGGACTGGATGGAGAGGACGAATCGGCATGATGAACGGATCAAATGATAAAGCAAAGGGAAAACTCGCAAAGCTGCTGCTCGTAAGCTATGCGCTGCGCAGGGCTTCTTATCTCATCCGCCTTTTGGCGGGCGGATATCTGATCTATCTGATGTATCAGTTGTTTTCAGAGGCAGGAGCGAGCAGTGAGGCACTTACGCCGGTCATGGCAGCGGCAGGGATCGCGATGATCCTCGCAGGCGTTTACTTTGTGGCAGGCGGGCTGTATGCACTGCTGAACGGCATCTATGCAGAGAACGATCCGGCAGGGCTGGAGCAGGACGAGCCATCCGACGAAATACAGACAGAGGAATAAAACAGAGGGTGTGTACCGGTGCGGTGCACGCCCTTTTTACGCGCTTTTTCGCAGAACGACACTTGACAACGGCAAGGATTCCATTTACCATTAAAGAAGTGGATAGAATGCAGATATTATACATGAAGGAAGGATATAGAAATGAGTAAGGAACTTGCAAAGACCTACGATCCGAAGGGGATCGAGGATCGCCTGTATCAGAAGTGGGAGGAAAACGGTTATTTTCACGCGGAAGCGGATCGCTCCAAAAAGCCGTTCACGATAGTGATGCCGCCGCCCAATATCACCGGACAGCTCCATATGGGACATGCGCTGGACAACACGATGCAGGACATTCTGATCAGATATAAA
>CAZERX010000095.1:0-8382 GCA_964515045.1 uncultured Eubacterium sp. | reverse complement strand
CTGCCACCCGAATACCGTCCATCGCCGCCGAGGTGATCCCTCCGGCATAACCGGCACCCTCCCCGCAGGGATAGATCCCCTTGATATTACTCTCATATGCTTCATCCCGCACGATGCGCACCGGTGATGAGGTGCGGCTCTCGATGCCCGAAAGGATCGCATCCGCACGGTCAAAGCCGCGGATCTGCGATGCAAAATGCTCCATTCCGCCGATGAAGCTGCGGTTCATGTCCGCACTCATCAGCTCATGCAGCGCGCCAAACGCACACGCGCCCCTTGTACAGCTTTCAAAGTCTCCGTAGCCTGTGGAAATACGATGCGCCTTAAAATCTCCGTAAAGCTGCTGCGGGATCCTGCCGCTGCACAGCTCATATGCCTTTTTTTCCAGCTCGCGCTGAAAGGCAACGCCGGACAATGCGCCCTGCTCCGGAAAATCTGCCGGTGTCGCGGACACGATGATCGCAGAATTGGCGTTCGCACCGTCACGCGCCGCATAGCTCATGCCGTTCACTGCCAGATGCCCCTGCTCACTCGATGCATTGACCACATAGCCGCCGGGACACATGCAGAAGGAATAGACACCCCGCTGATCCGGCAGATTCGCCGTCACCTTATACGGCGCGGTCGGGAGCAGGCGCATATCCGCATCCGCTCCGTACTGACTCTCATTGATCATCTGCTGCGGATGCTCCACGCGAAAACCGACTGCAAATGCCTTCGGCTGCATCAGCAGACGCTCCCGCTGCAAAAGCTCGAAGGTATCGCGTGCCGAATGACCGAGGGCGAGCACACCGACCTGCGCCGGAAGCTGACGCTCACCGGCTGCATCCGTCACAGTCAGCGCACGCATCACAGCATCCTCGATGACCAGTCCGGTCAGCTTTGTTTCATAATAAAATCTGCCGCCGAGCAGACGGATCCCCTCGCGGAGATTTTTGATGACCTCCGTCAGCACATCCGTTCCAATGTGCGGCTTGCTGTCAGAAAGGATCTCCGTCGGCGCACCGTATTTACAGAATACCTCCAATACATGTCTGCCGATCCCGCGCGGATCCTTCACCATGGTATTGAGCTTTCCGTCTGAAAAAGTACCTGCGCCGCCCTCGCCGAACTGCACGTTGGAATCCGGCAGCAGGATCCCCTGCTCCCAGAACCGCGCCACATCCGTCATACGCTCCTCCACGCGTCTGCCACGCTCGATCACGATCGGACGGTAGCCGTGCAGGGCAAGCTCATACGCGCAGAAAAGCCCCGCGGGCCCTGCACCGACGATGACCGGCGGATGTATCAGCTTCTGCTCTCCTGCTTTTGGGAAATGATAGCGCGTCCGCTGTACGAGCCGGATATTTGGCTTATGCAGCATTTTTACGAGCTTCCCTTCCTTTGCGACCGTCACATCCACCGTATACACAATGGAAAGCTCCGGTTTTTTTCGCGCATCCACCGAGCGGCGGATGATCTCATAGGAAATAGCTGCATCCTCCGGCAGACCTAACGTGTGCCGGAGCTTTTGTTCGATTGTCTGTTCATCATGCTCCAATGGGAGCTTTAGCTCTGTGATCCGTATCATATGTGCTCCTTTGCAGATACCGCCGCATGTTTTCCTGCGACTGCACCGCTCGACCATGCCCATTGCAGATTAAAGCCGCCGCAGATACCATCCACGTCAAGCATTTCTCCTGCAAAATATAAGCCGCTGATCCGCTTCGATTCCATCGTTTCTGCACAGACCTCCAAGGTATCGACACCGCCTGCCGTCACCTGTGCCTGCTCAAAGGAACGCGCCGCGCACACCGGCACCTGAAAATGACAGATGACCGATACGAGCACCCGAAGCTGTGCGTCCGTAACCTGCATCGCAGGCTGCTCCGGCGAGATCCCTGCCTCCGTAAGAAGTGCTGCGCCAAGTTTATCCGCAAACCAGCCGATCAATGCCTGCGCCGCCGTTTTTTTCACTGCGCAGGGCTGATGGAACTGTGTCTGCAGAAGCTCATAGGCATCTGCATCCGTATACTCCGGCAGGAAGCTCAGCGTCAGTGTCACCGGCTGTCCGTCTGACAGCGCCGCGGATGCAAATCGGCTTAGCTGAAAGATACAGATCCCCGACACACCGTAGTCCGTGAGCTGCAATTCGCCGCGCTCGCATAATGTGCGTTTTTCTGCAACATTTTTACCATTATGTATGTCGAGTGATGCCGAAATTTCTGCACGAATTCCTGCACACTTCTTGAAAAATGCAAGGTCAGACTGCAACGGCACGAGCGCCGGAACTAAATGTTGTATCCGATGTCCAAGCCGTTCAACATATAGAAAACCGCTGCCGTCACTTCCTGTCTTTCGATAGGATCTTCCTCCGGTCGCAAGGATACATTTTGTTGCATAAAAATTGCCGGTTTTCGTTTCTATGACAAATTTCGGATCAGATCCGGCTGTATTACGGCAGTCTTTTTCCGCTTTGCGGATCGACCTTATGCCAATATCGCACTTTATCAAAATGCCCAAACGCTCGCATTCCATCAGCATTACAGCCAATATGCCAGCCGCCTGACCGCCCGCCGGATAAAAACCACCCCGACGCTTCACCGGATGCACGCCCAGACCCTTGAAAAAATTTAATGTAAAATTAAGATCTGCTTTTTTTAGCGCAGGCAAGACAAATGCAGGATAAGCTCCGTGATAATACCTTTCACAGTCCTTCTCATCCTGCCATTCTGTACATGCGGCGATCGCCTCGTTTGTAAAATTGCATTTTCCATTGCCTGTCATCAGCAGCTTTTTACCGACCTGCTCCATGTGCTCCAGCACGCATACACGCGCGCCTTCCCTTGCGGCACAGATGGCAGCCATCAGTCCTGCAGCACCGCCGCCGACGACGATGACATCCATACATTCCTGCTTCTGATCCTGTTTTATCTTACTCATATGTGTATTCCCCGACTGTCACTGTATTAACTGGAATAGCTCTCCAGAAATTCATACAGCTCTGTGTCTGATCCAAAATATTTTCCCTTTCGTATCTGTGTCTGCACGGCAGACGGAAGCAGCTCGAAGGAAATGCCGGTCTCCATATACAGACTGTCGTCTGCGACCAGATAGACCCATAAAACGCCCTCCGCTTCGACCAGCTTGTACTGTGCGCCGCAGGCTGCACCGCCCGTATGGACGGTCGTCGTGACCGGAGCCGCCGGTGCGTCCTCCTGCGCAGTCTCAACCTTTTCTGCATGTTCCGTATGTTCCGTTTTTTCCGGCTCTGCCGTTTCCTGTCCGTCTGCTGCGAAGTGCTGCACATCCGTCTTTTCACGCGGAATGAGCACGAGCACCGCCACTGCCACGAGCAGGGCTGCGAGCAGCGCATAAAGTGTTGTTTTGATCTGTGTCAGATTATCCATGATTATCACCACAGATAGTATGTCCACTCTGCGCCGTCTTTATACCATATTGCTTCGCAACATGGTATGGTCTCCAATGCGCACTTCGGCGCGTATAATGTCCTGCGACATTATACCATATTGCTTCGGTCTCCAATTTTTTATAAAAGATGCAGCTTCCGTCCAAGCGCGATGAGCTTTCGTCCGCCGGGGAACGCAAGCAGGCTCTCCTCGTCCATGCCCTTCAAAAGGAGCATCAGTACAAAGTATGCCGCCGCTCCGACCACGATCGCAACGACCGTGCTGAGTGCATTGATGTTTAAGAGCATCTGGAGCACCATATAGACCACATAAACGATCACACCCATGATCGCGGATGAAAGTGCGGGGATCAGAAATGTTTTCTTGATCTCCTGCTTAAAGCCGAGCGCACGGTAAATGGCAAAGCCGTTCATCAGACACATCAAAAATGCAAAGAATGTATTCGCCCAGATCACCGCAAAGATATTAAGATCTGCAAAATACATCAGCGCAGCCAGAAGTCCCGCCTGCAGCACCAGTGCGATCGCTGCATTCGTGACCGGTATGCGCATCCGGTTGATGCCCTGCAAGATACCGTTTGAGAGCGTAGACAGCGAATAAAAGACCACGGAGATCACGCCGACGCGCAGCATGTTCGCCGCGAGCGTAGTGCTGTCATTAAATAAAAGCTGCATGACCGGTGAGGCAAGAACACCGAGTCCGACGGCACACGGAAATGCAACGATCATACTGTAATGGATCGCATTGCCGGTCTTCTGCTGAACGGCTGCCGTGTCACGATTGGCAAAGGATGCCGTGATCGCCGGTACGCTCGCGGATACGACCGCTGATGCAATGGAGATCGGCACATTCACGAGCACACGGTATTTGCCGCCGAATACGCCCCAGAAGGTGTGGATCTGATCCGCGGTATAGCCCTGCATGCCTGCAAGATTTTTGAACAATGCCTGATCGACGATCGCACTCAGATTGTACAGCGTCGTGGACAGGAGCACCGGAACGACCGTAAGGATCAGCACGCGAAAGATCTGTCCGTAGGATTCCTGTGAGGTGCTGCGCTCCCGCCGCATCTTGCGCTTGAGGACGCGTTTATACACGGTATATACGAACAATACAAAAAGCAGCGCCGTCAGCGCACCCGCACCGGTACCGAGTGTACCGCCCGCCGCGCCGTAGGCTGCACTGTACTCCGTTTCGTTTCCGAGCACGGCTCCGATCTTTGCACCGTAGCCGAACAGATAATACGCCGCTACGACACTCACAATGGCATTGATGATCTGCTCTGCGATCTGCGAGACTGCACTCGGCATCATCGTACCGATGCCTTGAAAGAAGCCGCGCACGACACCGAGGATCGCCACGATGAACAGTGTCGGTGCGAGCACGCGCAGTGCATAAACGCAGAACGGTGTTTTCAAGAATGCCGCAAAATAATCCGCAAAGAAAAATACGATCAGTCCGGCTGCAAGACCCGTGCAGGCGGCAAAGCAAAGCGCTGCCTTGAACACGCGGTATGCATCACGGATGCGTCCCTGCGAGACGCGCGCCGATACCATCTTGGACACCGCGAGCGGCAGACTCATGGAGGAGATCAGAAGCAACAGCGAATAGATCTCAAACGCCGTGCTGTAATAATCATTTCCAAGATTTCCAAGGATCGCATTCAGCGGACTGCGGTACAAAAGTCCGATGATACGGCTCACGATGGAAGCGACCGCCAGTATGGATCCCTGCACCAGAAAGCCGGTATTATTTGATTGTTTTTTTACTCTGTTGCTCGTTTGCTCCATATCAACCTTTTTCCTTTTGTCTTACGTTTCCTTTTATCCGGATCTCACCGCACACGGTCAGCGCGCATTCCATGCGTCCTCTGTCTCATAGATACCGATATTATCTGCGGAATCCGCCGTAATGATACATATTGCCGTTTTTCCCTGATTCATCACAAGCTGGCTGCCGTTTCCGTCATAAAAGATGGACGGTGACTCCAGATCATCCTTTTTCCATGTGATGTCCACATATTTTCCGCCGGTGAAGTACATTCCGGTCCCGCTTCCGACCGTGTCAAACTCCATGCGTCCCTTTTTGTCAATGACACGACCCGGAATGATCTGGAAAATGACATTGGTAAATGCAAGCTGCTCGCCGGTCTCGCCGTCGATATGCTCTTTTTTATAATGGAAGCGCTTGTAAAGACCGCTCTCGCTGTCATAAACAAACCATGTCTTGCTGTTCGGATAAGTCGTCTGCATCACAGCCGCCGGATCGCCGTTCAGCTCGACCGGTTCCTCGCCGTCCGTAAATGCAAAATGTCCGGTATAGCCGTCCGCATACGTCGTGCGGTAGCCCTTTTTCTCGATCGCAGCGGCAATTCCGTCCGGTGTCGCAAATACATTGTGCGGAGCACTGCGATCCGTGGAACGGTAATACATCAGACTCTCCACCGTACCATCCAGTCCGTTCAGATTGTCGATCGCATCACTGTTCAGATAGCTTTTGGCAATGCTCGCCTGTCCGTAATGCGCATAGATCGCATCGTACTCACGCGCAATGTGTGCATAATACAGACGGCAGCTCCGCACGGAGCCGTATTTCGGTGCAGCCGTGTAGTCCTCACAGATACCCATAAGACGCGTCAGTCCGCCCTCGACCAGACATTCATACAGAACATCTGCATTGCTGATGCCGTACTGCGGGAGTGCGTCCGTCGTATTTCCGAACATGATGGCAAACGGACGGTTATGCGTTTCCTCCACCGGCATCCATTCACCGGTCAGCAGGCTCTGTGCCTCACCCTCATGCGTATTTTCCGGTTCCGGCTCCTCGATCTCCTCCGGCTCCTCCTGTACGGAAACCGGCGGCATGGTCAGATCGACGACATCCGGCTCCTCCTCCTTGCTGCCGCAGCCTGCGGACAGTACGATCATAAATGCAGCCGCCGCTGCGGCTGCTGCGTAACGCTTCATATGCTTTGTTCTCATTTCGTTACCCCTCTCTGCTGTTTATCTTGTGATACCGAGCGCGTCTAAAATCTCGCGCTGACGGCTTTCCATCTGTATCCGTTCCTCATCCGTTTCATGGTCATAGCCGAACAGGTGGAGCATACTGTGCAGGATCAGAAATGCGTATTCGCGCTCCTCGCTGTGACCGTATTCTGCCGCCTGCTCACGCACCTTATCGACGCAGAGGACAATGTCTCCGAGCAGAAGCTCTCCGCTGTCCGGATTGAACGCTTCCTCTATACAGTCCTCCATGTGTGAAAAATCAGACGGTGCAGCATAGTCCTGCATCGGGAATGACAGCACATCCGTCGGACGGTCAATGCCGCGCTGCTCGCGGTTCAGCTCATGGATCTGATCAAGACCCACTAACGTCAGACTGACCTCCGTTTCATACGGACATTCCTCTGACTCGCACGCAGCCTCGATCACGGTGCGCGCCAGTGTCTCACAGTCAAAATCGAAGCCAGTCTCCGTTTCTTTTTCAAAAAGTATCGTCATACGAGCATTTCCTCCTTTACAAGCAGCTCACGGATCTTTAGGAACTGGTTCATGGACAGCCCGCAGCGGTCATACAGCCCCTCCGTGGATTTTTCATTCATCGACTGATAGATCACGATATCGCGGTTCCAGCCCGCGGAAAAGGTATCCTTGTCCAAAAGATCAAACTTTGTGACCAGCATGTCCGCGATCTGCACGATCGCACTTTCGATCGTAGAGGGCAGACGATTGATCCCATTATATTCTGCCAGTATCGTCACCAGACGATCCGGAAAGCAGTTCTGCTGTGCCAGACGGACACCGTTCTCCACGAACGGCTCACCCTCCAGCCTGCCGACCCGATAATAAAAAGCGGCAGCACGTGCGAGCTTTACGTCCGCACCAAGCTCCTGTGCCACACGCGCCGCGATATTTGCAGTGCGTACCGCATGATCATAATCGATCGACGAATACCGCAGGATCTCCTTTCGCAGGTGATAATGCTCGTCCATGATCGTGTTCAGACTGATCTCCTCCGCCTCCGCCACGCGGATACGAAGCGACGGCGCAAGGCGCAGTGCGAGCACGGTCAGTGCACTTCCGAAAAACGGCACGATCACCGTCTGCGGCTGTAAGGTATGCGTTTCTAAATACCGGCAGCACGCCGGAAGGATGACCGATACGCTCACGATCAGGATCGTTGTCCAAGGACGAAGCTCCTTTTTTTCGTAAAGCTCCGTAAAGAGCACCCCGAGCAGTGCGAGCAGTACATACGCTACCGCAGCGAACACGCCATTCTCGCCGAGCAGCGCCGGAAGCAGTGAAAAAAAGATACCGAGCACCATCCCGAACCGCGTGCGGAACGTTCCGCAGCACAGCGCACTGACTGCCATCACGGGCGCGGTGTACGCCGGAAGCAATGCAAAGACGCTGGCAGAAGCAAGTCCGATGAGATATAAAAACACATGCATGGCGTAGCTGTTGCCAAGCCCCATCTCAAGCAGTCCGTTCAGCCGTTCGTGCTCCATAAAAAGTGCGGTGCACAGGAAAAATATCACACATAAAAAACACCAGACGATCAGATGATCCAGCCGCGCACCGCGCACAACGGCGCATAATGCAGGCAGAACGACCGATGCCGCCAGCAGGAGCAGCAGCTTTTTCATCCGTCCGGTGGAAAATGATCCATCCGTCATGATCTGTTACCTCTGTTTTTTTTCGCAGCAGCATCCCTGTCCTTGCGCTCCTTTTTCCGGTCGCGCTTCGCCTGACTCTGCTCGTAATCCTCATACGCATTGACGATCTTTTGGACGAGCGGATGACGCACGACATCCTTACTCGTCAGCTCACAGACCGCGATCTCATCCACATGCTTTAATACCCGCAGTGCGACATCCAGACCGCTCTGTGCGCCTGCCGCAAGATCCTTCTGCGAGGCATCGCCGGTAATGACGACCTTTGAGCCGAAGCCGATACGCGTCAGAAACATTTTC
>CAZERX010000094.1:0-8403 GCA_964515045.1 uncultured Eubacterium sp. | reverse complement strand
GTCGTGATCATCAGTCAGTCGGGAGAAACCGCGGATTCGCTCGCGGCACTGCGCGAGGCAAAGGCGCAGGGCATCACCACGCTCGGCATCGTGAACGTTGTCGGCAGCTCGATCGCGCGTGAGGCAGACCGCGTCATGTATACATGGGCGGGACCGGAGATCGCCGTCGCAACGACAAAGGCATATTCCGCGCAGCTCATCGCGCATTACCTGCTCGCCATTCATTTTGCACAGGTGAAGGGCACGGTGACGGATGAGGAAGTGGCGCAGATGCTCACGGATCTGAAAGCGATACCGGCACAGATCGAAATGCTGCTCGCCAATAAGGGCAACATCCAGAAGATCGCCAACCGTTACGTCGGCGCAAAGGATGTCTTTTTCATCGGACGCGGCATCGACTATGCGATCGGCATGGAAGGCTCCTTAAAGCTCAAGGAGATCTCCTATATCCACTCCGAGGCATATGCGGCAGGCGAATTAAAGCACGGAACGATCTCACTCATCGAGAGCGGTACGCTCGTCACTGCGCTTGTGACGCAGAAGGAGCTGTATAAAAAAACGATGAGCAATATCGTCGAGGTGCGCTCCCGCGGTGCAGTCGTGCTCGCTGTCACGAATGAGGACAATACGGAGATCGAGAAAAACGCGGATTATGTGATCTATATCCCGCAGACGAACAAGTATTTTACCAATTCGCTTGCGATCATCCCGCTGCAGTTGTTCGCTTATTATGTATCGGTCGGCAGGGGCTGTGACGTGGATAAGCCGAGAAACCTCGCAAAATCCGTGACGGTGGAGTGATCCGGCATGATCTCGTGCCAAAATGACACGAAAACGACAAAAAGAAAACACAATTCAGACACAACTTCTCTGTAGACTGTGTACTGTCAAAAGAAATAACAAGCACCACAGGGAGGCATATATATGGACAATTATACAAATGACAATGAGAACAACGGTTATCCGGTAGATCCGAATAACAACAGCTACAGCTATACCGGAAGTGGCAGCAGCTACGGCTCACAGCAGAACACCTACGGCTCACAGCAGAATGCATACGGCAGCACGCAGCAGGGCACGGACGGCTACAACGGACAGAGCCGCTATTACAGCCCTTACGAGCGCCGCACGATGAATGAGGAGCACGAAAAACGCTGGAGAAAGTACCGCAGCGAGAAAAAGCAGCACGGCTTCGGCGTGAAGCTCGCAAAATGCGCCTGTCTGGCAGCCGTGTTCGGACTCGTGGCAGGCGGCGTGTTCGGAGGTGTGAACTACTATCTGACACCGGCGACAAAGACAGAGGTTGCGCAGACTGAGCAGCCGTCCGCACTCGCGACCACCTCACAGGATGAGAGCACGGCGGCACCGGCATCGGGCAGCAGCACGTCGGTGACAGACGTATCGGGGATCGTCAAAAATACGATGCCCTCGATCGTGGCGATCACCAACATGACCGAAACACAGTATCGTGACTGGTTCGGACAGACCTACTCTGAGGAAAATGACTATGCAGGCAGCGGTATCATTGTCAGCGAGGACGACAACTATCTGTATATCGCGACCAACAACCATGTGGTAGACAACGCGACCACGCTGACCGTACAGTTTTGTGATGACAGTACCGCAGCAGCGGAGGTCAAGGGCGCAAGCCCCAGCAATGATCTCGCAGTCGTCAAGGTCGCAAAGGACGATATCGACTCCGAGACGATGAGCGCGATCCGTATCGCAAAGATCAACGACGAGGGCAAAGAGGAGGTCGGCGAGCCGGTCATCGCCATCGGAAACGCACTCGGTTATGGACAGTCCGTCACCAGCGGCATCATCAGCGCATTGAACCGCGAAGTGACCGCACAGGACAGCTCCACCGGAGAAACCTATGCGAGCACACTGACCCAGACCGATGCCAGTATCAACCCCGGCAATTCCGGCGGCGCACTGCTGAACATGAACGGTGAAGTCATTGGTATCAATTCCTCCAAAATGGGCGGAGATTATGTAGACGGTGTCGGCTTTGCCATTCCCATGACGACGGCAGCACCGATCATCAATGAGCTGATCACGAGAGAAAAGGTCAGCGAGGACAAGGCGGCGTTCCTCGGTATCGTCGGAATGAACGTAGATGATTCCGTAGCGGAGATGTATAACATGCCGAGCGGTGTCTATGTCGGAAAGGTCTATGAGGGCAGTCCGGCAGAGCAGGCAGGCATCCAGCGGGGTGATTTCATTACAGAATTTGACGGCACCAAGATCGGATCCATGGATGAGATCACAGAGCTTTTGCAGTACCGCGCAGCGGGAACGACCGTGACCATTACGGTCAGCCGCGCAGACAACGGCGCTTATGTCGAGCGTGAGGTAGAGGTCACGCTCGCCAGCAAGGACTGATCGCGGGCGATCTGACGCAGAAAGTGACGGAGAAAGTGACGGAGAAAGGCATGATTCACGCTTGAATCATGCCTTTTCATGTGATAGACTAGACGTTGTTGACAGGAAATGATTCCGTGGAGGATGATCGCATGAAAAAAAGAAAAATAGTCATAGCATTGGGACATGAAGCGCTCGGAACAACGCTTCCGGAGCAGAAAAAAGCCACAGAACGGACGGCAAAGGCAGTCGCGGATCTGATCCGTGACGATGCGCAGGTCATCATCACGCACAGCAACGGACCGCAGGTCGGCATGATACACACGGCAATGTCAGAATTTGCCAGATTATATCCCGAATACACGGCAACGCCGATGAGCGTCTGCTCTGCGATGAGTCAGGGGTATATCGGATATGATCTCCAGAACGCGATCCGCACGGAGCTGTTGAACCGCGGCATTTATAAAACGGTATCGACCATACTCACACAGGTCACGGTCGATCCGTATGACGAAGCATTTTATGAGCCGACCAAGGTCATCGGACGCGTGATGAACCGCGAGGATGCAGACGCAGAGGAGCGGAAGGGCAATCACATCACGCAGACAGAGGGCGGCTACCGACGGATCGTCGCAGCACCGAAGCCGATCGGCATCGTAGAGATCGATGCCATCCGCGCATTGGTCGCGGCAGATCAGGTCGTGATCGCCTGCGGCGGCGGCGGAATACCGGTGCTGGCACAGGGACACAGGCTGCAGGGCGCGAGTGCAGTCATAGAAAAAGACCTCGCAGCAGCAAGGCTTGCAGACCTCGTGAATGCGGACGAGCTGATGATACTGACCGGAGAGGATCATGTATATAAAAATTACGGACAGCCGGATGCCGCACCGATCGCACAGATGAGCACAGCCGAAGCAAAGCAGTACATCGCAGACGGCTGTTTTGAGGAAGGAACGATCCTGCCGAAGATACAGGCGGCGATCGACTTTATCGGTGATTCCGCGATGCGCCGCGTCACCATCACACGGCTGACAGGCAGCGGAGAATTACAGAAAACAGCATTACAGGGCACAGTGATCAAAAAATAACGGATCAGAAAATAAAGAGGTGTCGCAGGCAGCCGCGACACCTTTTTCCATGTATTTCCATCAGTGGAAAAAGACGAAAGACCCATGAAAAAATGCGGCATCGTCCGTATTTTAATAGAGTGACAGTACATACAAATGCAGCAGAAAGGAAGTTATATGAGCGAAACAAACGTAAGAAAGCTACTCGCAGGCGTGCTCGCAGCAGCCACCCTGCTCACGACCGTACCGGTCACACCGGCAGCCGCAAAGACCGCGGCGAAGGCACCGGAGCAGCAGACCTTGGACGAGCTTGGCATCATCGACGCGTCCGGTGAGGAACAGACGGCAGATGATCTGCCGGATCAGAATCCGTCCCTGCTGTCGCAGGCATCGCTCCAGTCGGCAGATAATGGAGATCTCATCATCGCGATCGACGCAGGACATGGCGGCACGGACAGCGGAGCGACCTACGGCGGCATGGAGGAAAAGACCGTCAATCTCAAGATCGCAACCTACATCAGAGACTATTTCGAGGATTATGCAGGCGTGCAGGTCTATCTGACGCGCAGCACGGACACCGCACTCGGACTGAGTGAGCGTGTGGAAAAATCCGTGGAAGCGGGCGCAGATGTCTTTATCAGCATCCATAACAACGCATCCTCAAACACCAATACGAGCGGCAGCATGGTCTTTTACCCGAACGACAGCTATCGTGCGGATCTCAGTGAGGAGGGCAGCGGACTTTCACAGAGTATTCTGGATCGTCTGACGGCACTCGGACTGCCGGATCTCGGCATTCGGACGAGAGATTCCGAGAGCGGCAATACCTATGATGACGACAGCATCGCCGATTATTACGGCGTGATCCGAAACGCCAAGCTGAGCGGTATCACGGGAATCATCGTGGAGCATGCCTTCGTATCCTGTGCCGCAGATCGCAAAAACTACCTCGGCAGCGACGCAAAGCTGAAAAAGCTCGCACTCGCAGATGTGCAGGGCATCGCGGATTATTATGATCTGGAATATGTCGGACTGAGCAGACCCGCGGTCACGCTGACGGCATCGAAATACAAGACCCTGCGGATCGACTGGAATGAGCAGGAGCTGGCAGACGGATACATCCTGTATCGTTCGGAAACAGCGACCGGCGGCTATCAGAAGCTCGCCACGATCGAGGGTGCAGACGTGACCTCCTACTCAGACAGTGATATCAAGCTGAATAAAACTTATTATTATAAAGTCAAAGCATATCGGACATATGGATCCGTCACACAGTACAGCAGTGTTTCCAAGGCGCGGAAGGGAGACGCGATCGGCGGCACAGAGCTGACGGCAGTCCGTCAGTCCGGTACACGCATGAAGCTGTCATGGAAGGAATATGCAGGATCAGACGGCTACGCCGTATACAGAAGTGAGAACGGCGGCAGCTATGAACGGATCGCGACGATCAGTGATCCTGAAACAACCACCTATACGGACAAAAGTGCGTCAGCAGGGGCGGAATGCAGCTATCGTGTGCGGACACTTCATATATTATATGGAAACGAGGGCTACGGTAAATGGTCATCCGTTGTAGAAGCAACGCGTTTGCGTCTGCCTACGGTAAAAAAACTCACGCTCCGGGAAAACGGCAATATCAAGGTGACATGGACAAAGGCACTCGGTGCATCCCGCTACGTGCTCCAGCGGAGCGAGGAGGAAAACGGCACATATCAGACGATCGCAACGATTGGGAATGACGAGACCAATTTCTATGTAGATAAAACGACTGAGCGTGCAAAAACTTATTATTACAGGGTGGCGGCGTACAATCAGCATGGCTTGGTCAAAGGCTCGACCGGCTATGTAGAACCGATCGGAGCCAAGAACATCAAGACACCGCAGCTTACGACTGCACAGTTGTCACCGACAGAAGCCGGAATAGAGTTGGGCTGGAGTCGCGTACCGGGCGCTGAGGGCTACCGCATTTACCGAAGTGAAACACAGCGCGGCGGTTATTCCAAGCTGACCACGGTCAAGGGGACTGATCAACTGACATGGTTCGATGAAACGGAAACGGAGATCGGAATTACCTATTATTATAAGGTGATCGCATATACACGGAATACGTCGGGACTGGCGACCTCGGATGCATCAGATCCGGCAGCAGTCACCGCAGGCTACGCCATCATGGGAAAAAGCAGTACGACAGCAAAAAAGATGGCAGCATGGTATACGGCGCGCGGCGGAGAATATCCGTCAGACATCTACAGCGACTACGGCGCACCGACTTTGGAGGATTTCTGCCAGATCGTCTATGAGGAAGCAAAGGCAGAGGGGGTAAAGGCAGAAGTCGTATTCGCACAGGTCTGCAAAGAAACCGGCTTCCTGCGGTTCGGCGGTGATGTCGAGCCGGAGCAGTGCAACTTTGCAGGAATCGGCGCGACCGGCGGCGGAGCACAGGGCGCATCCTTCGAGGATGTCCGCACCGGCATCCGCGCACAGGTACAGCACCTCAAGGCATATGCCAGCGACGAACCGCTGAACAACGAGTGCGTAGACCCCCGCTTTACCTACGTCAAGCGCTGCGCAGCCATTTACGTTGAATGGCTCGGCATACAGGAAAACCCCACCGGCGCAGGCTGGGCAGCAGGCAAAAACTACGGTTACAGCCTGCGAGACGACTATATCAAGTCGCTGCTGGGGCAGTAAATATAATTTGACAATCCCAAATGCTGAGCGTATGATGAAGGTGTAAGTATGCGCGGTAATGACGAAAGAGGTCATGAGATGACAGAAGGAATGCTGACGAGAGAATATTTATCGAGATTTCCGACAAATTTGCAGATAGCATTGTGTGATCCGAAACACAGACAGAAATTTTTGAATACGGTTTCAGAGAATTACGAGCCGATGCGTGTGTATAGAGGAACACATCAGGAGAATACTGTAACAGAGGATGATTTTATTTCGATCGTGGAAGAAGCAGCGGTATTCGGGGTTCAACGCAGGCAGAAAAATGATACAATAGAAATACATGGGATTTCGGTGAATACGGATCCGATGCAGTTGATCAAGGCGATGCACATTCCGAACAAAAGGCGAAAGATCGTGGGTGTGGCAGGAGGAATGATGGATGCGGAGTACGGACCGGCAGATTTCAAGGCAGGAACGTCGCATCACAACTGGTATATTTACGAAGATAGCCGATCTGTTGTATCAAAAAAATTTGTAAGCATGGATGTAGAGTCGTTTCAAAAAGAAGGTGAATTAGAATGAGAGAGGCAGAATACTGGGATGATATCAATGGAATTGGTCGTTTGGAAATAGAGATAGACCTGGTAATAGCGGATGAATCGCTGCTGTTTGTTTGCCATGAGGAAGCGTGTCATGCAAATAAATATTTGTTTATGACATATGATTCTTTTGAAGGTATCTATGTTTTTCGGAAAATTTCAGACGATGAGCTGCTTGATATGTTGGAGAACAGAGTCACGATGGAGCAGACGTTCCGCAATGGAGAGTACATTGGTCAGACTTATGTGCAGGGTGAGATACTTTGTTATGATCGGTATGAGCCGGAAAAGTTCGATGGAGCACGCCTTCCTGACCAAGGCGAGTATTATGAGCTGCAGACGGCATATATTCTACGGTATATAAATGTGTTAAAGGAAAAACAAAAATGTTTTTTTGTGGAGTATGTACCACAGAAAGAGAATTATTATGACTGTTATGAGCGCGAAATTGTTAGTTCATATGATGTTCAGATGGAATGCATGGATAGTGGAGTAATATATGATCCACAAAAATATGTGACTGCACATTATGTGAAAAGCTACGGCTCGATGAGTGAATGTACCAGAAAAACAGCATGAGGTGGTTTTTATGGAAAACGAATTAAAAGCAAGCGGTTTTCAGTTTAATGATCCAAGAATCAGAAATTTTCGGTTTCATATCAATGATGATTTTGACAAACGAGTGTATGACGGAATGCCTACCACATATAAGGTGGATATGAAAACGGAACACCATGGCGGCAACGAAGCGAGAGTAGAGTTGACTTTGCGGATTGGTCGAGAGGATAATACTACGCCGTTTTATATCGAACTGACTATATATGCAGATTTTGTGTGGACGGATGATATAGCTGTATTGTCGGAGGATCTGTTGAAGGAAAACGCAGTTGTACTGCTTATTTCCTACGCAAGACCTTTTGTTGCACATATGACAGCGGATGCAGGTTATCGACCGTTTAACCTGCCTTTCTATAATATGCATGACTGATTGCAAAAAGCAGATGGCAGGTTTACAGAATGCGTGTAAAAAAATTTTTCAAAAAATTTTACGGCGACCCCACTTTTCTGAAAGGGGTCGCCGTAAATATATAGTGTCAGATGAGAAAACAGTATCTTTTGTGGGAAGTGGCAATGAATTGTCCGAATTATTTTGACAAATCGTCAGATATGCTATAGACAATTTGCTGAGGATATTGTATACTAAGATGACAAAAATAAACATCATACGAAAGTATGACAAATTTTAAGGAGGAAAAAGGACATGAAAAAGAGTTTCATGACGAGAGCGCTTGCTACAGGATTATCCTTAGCAATGGCATTCTCACTTGCAGCTACTACCAATGTATCAACAGCAGCTGCAGCAGCAAAGCCTAAGATGGTAACATCTGCTGGCGAGTCTGCATCCGCTTTGGAACTTAAGGTTGGCGATGCAGCCAAGATCAAAGTGAATGCAGCAACAAAGAAGAACTACAAGGTTTCAAGCGTTAAGGTTAGCTCAAACAAGCTGAGAGCTGCTGTAAACAAGGCAGGAACCGTAGTAACCATCAGAGGTCTGAAGGCTACTCCCGAAGGAAAGTCAGCATCTGCTAAGGTTTCTTTCAAGGCTAAGAAGACTGGAAAGGTTAGCAAGTACACTTATACTACTAAAGTAGTAGTCAAAGAGGATAAGCTCACAATGACAGCAGAGGCTACCGGCG
>CAZERX010000093.1:0-8414 GCA_964515045.1 uncultured Eubacterium sp. | reverse complement strand
GCCTGCCGCAGTTGCAGCGGTTTAGTCGTAAAAAGATCCGGTATAAGTAAGGCATATTTTTTCGTGATATAATGCTCCCTCCCGATGCGTCGGGAGGGAGCATTTGTGTAGTGATCTGTATCGACGGAAACTGTCTGAGACAGCTTCTGTCAACGGTTTTTCAATTACTGTGTAACAATGATGTCAACGGAAACAGATACAGAACCCCATGTAAAGGTAGCGGTAAATGTATCATTTACGGCTGCATCTGTGATTTTAAGATCACTGGAGGTCTTGTTGTTATCTGATACTGCAAACTTGCTGGTTGCGCCTGCATCTGCATCCTCAACATTAGAAATGCTGATCTTAGCGTCGTTCGTTGCGGAAGCAACCTTCACACCATACTGATCCTTGATCTCGTCAGCATTCAGTAATGCGATCAGCTTAGCGGCAGTTACATCTGCGACTGCGAGAGAAGCCTTTCCGTCTGTTACGCTGCTGCCGAATTTTGCGACAGCGACAGCGGGAGCCTTGTTTGAGAGCAGCAGATCCTTGGTCAGTGTAGCTACATATGCGCCGTTTGCGGTATCCTTCACCTGAATGGTGACGGTTACGGTCACATCCTGATAGCTTCCGTCAGCCTTCTTGAAGTCGGCATCCTTATATACAGTGTTGTCGTCCTCGCTGATCTTTCCGGAAGCGATTGCTACGGCATCTGTTTTTGCATTTGTGGTGATGTCGTAGTAATCAGCCAGCAGCTTCACCTTGCTGCCGTCAGCCTTGACACCGTATACGGCAGGCTCTACTGAGTGAGTGGTCTGTTTTGCGCTTGTGTTGTAGTACAGTGTGCCGAGGTCGTCTACGCTGTAAGAGGTAAACTCCTTCTGTGTAGAGGTAGAGAAGGTAACGCTCTTTTCACTGCCTGCGACTGTTGTCGTACCATCATCGGTGGACAGCGCAAATTCGATCTTTTCACTGCCGTCTGCGTTTGCAGTGATCTTAATCTTGCTTGAGTCAGTTAATTTTGCGGTTGCAGCGTCGGCGCCTGAATCTTGAATCAGTGTGACTGCAGAACCAGCATCTGTAGAAGCCTGCGTTGCAAGGATGATATTTGT
This sequence comes from uncultured Eubacterium sp., assembly GCA_964515045.1. GTDB lineage: Bacteria > Bacillota > Clostridia > Lachnospirales > Lachnospiraceae > W0P33-017. Next base: position 7,320 of record CAZERX010000093.1, on the reverse strand, counting down.
AACACCGCTGGTCGTATCTTTTAACCATGCCTCGACTGCATCATTGCTCATCACGCGTCCATACTGGTCTAAAACGTCCAGATCCTTGTAGGTCAGCTCAACATTTCCTGCTGCACCGTCGGCGTATACCAGAGTGGTAGACTTATTGCTGGAAGCCTTGATACCACCAATGCTCTTAGGTACGGCTGTATCCTTGACGCTGATGGAAACGCTGGAATAATTACCGTTTGCAGCGACAACAGAGGTCAGGTATACGGACAGATCCTGATTTGAAGGAACATTGACACCGGCTAAGTCTAATACGAGCTTTGCCGTGCCGTCTGTCTTTTTCTCAAATTTGAAAGAATTACCTGCATTTGCGGTCAGGGTGATCTTTCCGTTTAGTGCATCATATGCGGTCACTTCGTTGCCATACTGGTCTACGGCGCTGAAGGGGATCTCCAGCTTTTCACCCTTTACGGCATATCCGGCAGGGTTGCCGAGTGTGAATTTATCGACTGCGCCTGCTGCATCAGCGACGATCTCATAGGTGGACTTGGTACCGGTAGATGAGGAAATCATCTGGATGGTAGCCGTGCCGCCCTTATCAGCCATGTTTCCGGCTGCGAGCTTCATTGCAACATAGGTCTTTCCATCGACATCAACGGTTTCAAAATCAGTCGTTGTCATGATAAAGATCGGGTTTGTGGAAAGTGCAGTAAACATCGTGTCACCATTCTGTGCGACGGTGTCTGCATCCATTTCGTTGCCATACTGATCCTTTGCAGTGAATAACAGCTCGTAAACATACGGATTCTTTGCTGCTGCGAGCTTTGCAGAAGCAACGGTATCCATTTTCTTTAAGGTCTTGTTGTAAACACCGGCGATCTCAGCCGTATCAAAGCTGGAAGGCAGAACGATAGAAGCCTTTCCGCTCATGGTAGCGACGTGTGTGCCGTTTGTCAGAACTGCGTTGATGAAAACCTCATTTCCGGGAATGAAAGAGGTGGTCGTAGCAGTCTTGATCACGAGCTTACCGCTGCCGTTCTTGTAGCTGTAGTCGTTGTTTGCTACCGTTACACCGGTAGAAACGGTCCATGTGATCGCGCTGATGTTGCTGTTCATCACCTCACCGTACTGGTTTTTCAGTACATAGCCGATGGTAGCTACCTGATTCTGTGCGCGTGTATTGTCCAACGTAGAACTCTTTGCAGTTCCGTCTGTGCCCTCCATCGGAGCTTTTTCAGAGGTCAGCTCGATCGCAGCACAGTATTCCTCGCTGTCTACGGTGAAATCAGCGGTCATTGTGCCCTCGGCAAGACCTGTCACCTCTGCGGTATAGGTACCGGTCGTCAGGCTCTGGTTTAATTCTACAACTGCGCTCTTTGCATCAGCAAAGGTGGTTGACTTTTGTGCCAGTGCAGTAGAACCCTTCTTGATCGCGATGGTAACATCAGTGGTTGTGGTTACGGACTTTGCGAAGGATACAGTCACCTTCTTTGCGCCGGTTGCGGCTGCGGTGATGGACTGCTTGGTCTCGTCTTTGACTACTACTTTAGTGTTACCCTCCCCACTTCCCCAAAAGGAAAAATCCCCGATTTTCCGCTGCCTGCGCCTAATCCTCCGCCGCGTGCAGCTTCTCCAGCCGATCCACGAGCATCTGCTGCTGGTCGGGAAAAAGGTGCGCATACACATCCAGTGTCGTAGAAACGGATTCGTGTCCGACGCGCTCGGCGATGTCGAGAGCCGAAAAACCGGCGTTGATGAGCAGGGAAACGTGGGAGTGGCGCAGATCGTGTGTGCGGATCCTGCGCACGCCCGAAGCCTCACAGCCCTTGCGCAGCTTGACGAACAGATAATGTCTGGTGCGCTCAAACAGGCGGCTTTCGGGAGCGATGTGCTTCGTTCGGATGTAAACGCGCAGCTCATCGAGCAGAAACTGCGGAACATCGACATTTCGGATACTTTTTTTTGTCTTAGGCGTAGAAATGATGTCCGCGCCGTCGATCTGCGTGTATGACTTTGTAATGCTGATCTGGCGGTGCGAAAAATCAATGTCTGCGGGAGTCAGCGCGAGCAGCTCGCCCTGACGCATCCCTGTCCAGTAGAGGATCTCAAACGCCGTGAATGCTTCGGGATCGGCAGAAAGCTGGCTGCTGAAATGCTCATATTCCTCCAGCGTCCAGACATTCAGCTTCTTCGTCTGTGCACTGCCGATATGACCTGCCTTGGTGCACGGATTCGGGAAATCGTAGTAGCGCTGTGCATAGTTCATCATCGCAGACAACTGAAAATCAATGAGCTGCTGATACGTGCTGCTGTAATTCTGACGCAGGATCACGGACTGCCATTTGCGCACATGCTGTGTCGAGATCGCGCGCATCGGCATCGGACCAAAAAAGGGCAGGATCTTATCCGTGAAAATATTCTGCTTGGAAAAAAGGGAAGCAGGCTTTAGCCGCAGCTCCATGTCGTGATAATAAATGTCATAAAATTCCGCGAAGGTGATATCCTCGCTGACCGTGACCGGAACGACCGGTGTGTGTTCTTTTGGGGTGATGCGTGCCATAGGTGCTCCTCTCTATTCGTTTTCCATCCGAAATGTTCCGTCGTGCATCTGCTCCAATGCCTGCACGAGCAGCTCCTGACGGTTTGGAAAAAGATGTGCATATACGTTCATTGTCGTTGAAATGTGCTTGTGCCCGACGCGTTCTGCGATCGCCGCCGCCGTAAAGCCCTGATCAATGAGCAGCGATACATGCGAATGACGGATGTCGTGGATGCGGATCTGCGGAACGCCGCTGCGCGCGCAGCCTGCTTTCAGATGATATTTCAGAAAATCCACGGAGCGCGGGATGATGCGTTCATTCTGCTTCAGACCCGCAGTCCGGATGTAATCCGTGACCTCGCAAAACAGAAAATCCGGCATCACAACGTTTCGGACACTGTTTTCCGTTTTAGGCGGGGAAATGATGTCACGCTTGTCGTGCCGCACATAGGTTTTGGTGATCTTTAGCAGATGCTTTTTTTCATCAATATCGGCAGGTGTCAGAGCCAGCAGCTCACCGACGCGGATGCCGCACCAGTAGAGCAGCTCAAAGGCGAGAAACACGCGCGGCTGATCGGAAAATCCGCGGATGAACGCGCGATACTGGGCGAGTGTCCAAAACTGCATGGAGCGTGCGCTGCCGCTGCCCATATGATCTGCCTTGCTGTAAGGATTTTCAAAATCGTAATACTGTGCGCCGTATTTGAACACAGAAAACAGATGCATGTCGATGGTCTTTAAGTACGTCGGGCTGTAGCCCTGCGCGATCAGATGATTCTGCCAGCTTCGGATGTGCTGCGGCGAAATGGCGTTCATCGGGATGGACGCAAAGGTGGGAAGTATTTTGTCGCAGATGATGGCATCCTTGCGTGCGAGTGTCGTCGGCTTGAGCCGTCCCTCCATGTCAGACCGGTAGATGCGGTAAAAATCAGAAAAAAGAATGTCCGGAGTGACGGTTTCCGGCAGGATATTGAGGTCTGTTGTGAGAAAAATGTTGTGTTCCATGCGTATATGCTCCTGTGTGTTAGAAAGATCAGCAGTGTTCAATACATACGAAGCCGCTAAATACAAGGGCTTCCTGTGTTGAACACTGCGGGAACTAAAGATATAGTATGACTTAATAATCCAAGGGCAAAAAAACGCGTGAAACGTGCATGGATACTGGATTTTTTGGGATAAAAATTAGGAAAAAAAGGTAAAAAACAAAAACACGGAAAAAAACCGCCCATCAGAAGCCTGATGGACGGTCGTGCGTCGTGATTCATTTATTATAGAAAAGTTTACGCGCGTCCTGCGATGCGGGAACGCTTGAGTGCGTCGCGTTTTCTGGATTTCTCCAGACGCATACGGAAACGACGGGTCGTGTTTTTCAGCGGCTCATCCGGTGCAAAGAATCCGCGGCTGTGCTCGTCGAACGGATAACGCTGATCCATCGTGACCATCAGATCCGTGATCTGGATCACGTCACGCAGCTTCGGGCTGCTCAGATCGTAGACCACGTTGGTGTCGAAATCGAGCACCTGCGGGTGGAACTGATCGCCGGGTGTTTCTGCAACGATCATGCCGCGGCGGTTTGCCGTCAGCGTGACGCACTGACCGGCGGGCAGCATGGCGATCGCGTCTGCGAGAGCGTGAACAGCACGGGAATCATAGAGTGTATTCCGCTTTTGCAGATGACGCAGTGCGGATACCGCCGTCACAGGCTGGTAGCTTAGGCTCATCGCCGTCAGACGGTCATATTTGTCAGCCGCCATCAGGATCTTGGTATACATATGGAAGGTCTGCGTGTTCAGCTTCGGATCCTCCCTGCGCGGTACGCGCAAAAATTCGTTCAGTACAAGAAATGTATTGCTGCTCAGCTCGTAAGGGTTCGTTTCCTGCTTAAAAAGGTGGAACGCCTTCGTCCGGTACTGCTCGATGGAGAGCAGGTCGATGCTGGACAGCTCATCATCATTTTTTGCCATGATCTCCTTCGGCACATACAGATAGCCGAAATCCGCGAGCAGAGCTGCCGTCACGATATCCGTGAGCGCCGTCTCGGACAGACGGAGCTGGTGTGCGATCATTGCACTGAGAATGGCAGTGCAGATGCTGTGCTTATAGTTGTAGTCCTCACTGCTCCGGATCGACTGGGAAAACGTGATCGGGTGCGTCAGCGTGCCGAAGCGTCGGATGATGTCGGTGACGAGCGGACGCAGATCCTGCGGCTGCTGTCCTTTGCTGATGGAGATCAGACAATCCCGCAGTCGGAACATCCATGCGGTCTGACACCGTTCAAATTCCTGCTCCTCCTCAGAGAAGGGCGGCAGCGGCTCTGCCGGTTCAAGGATCAGCACACCCAAAAGCCCGAATTTCTGGATGCTGGCGATCGCCTGCGGATTCAGACTGTGCCCGCGGTCATAGAGCAGGACTCCCTGTTTATTATAGATCTGCTTTGCAAGGCGCATACCTGCGCGCAATTCCTCCGGTTTGTAAAATTTCATGTAGTCATTCCTCCGATCGTATATTGAAAAAATCGGACTATTACAGTCTAATTTAGCATATCACAGATTTTGAAAAAAAACAATGCTGACCGCGGCAGAGTATGCTATACTGTAGCCATGCGGACATTGATACGGAGATCAGTACATATTTATAATGGAAAAAAGAAAAAAATAATGCTCGTCCTGCTGGCGGTGCTGCTTGTTTTTTCCGGCATGTATACAGTGCAGGCGAAAAAAACGACCGAGCAGAAGATCGAGGAGACCACGGACGAGATCGAAAAATTGCGGGAACAGACCGAACACGCAAAGGCGGCGCTCGATGCGGCAAAGCAGACCCAGAGCGCGGCAGGTGCGAAGCTCGATGAACTGAATAAGCAGCTCGGAGAGGTCGAGCAGACGCTGGCAGACATTGACCGGCGCATCGGTGAAAAAAATGAAATGCTTGACCAAACGCGCGCAGAACTTGCCGATATGCAGAAAAAGCAGCAGGAACGCTACGAACAGATGAAGATTCGGATCCGTTTTATGTATGAAAATGCGGATCGCTCCCTGCTGGATGCGCTGCTCGGCGCACATTCCATCAGCGAATTTCTGAACCGCGCAGAGTATTTTTCACAGATCGTTTCTTATGATAGAGCGCAGCTTGAGGAATATGCGGCACTGATGACCGCGCTCACGGAAAAGGAGGCAGACTTCGCCGCGCAGAAGGAGGAGCTTCTTGCCCTGCAGGAGGAGCAGGAGGCGCAGAAGGAGCAGCTTTCCGTGCTCGTTTCGGAGGCGCGGGAGGATCTGAAGGCGGCGGGGCTTGACGTTTCGGACGCGAAGGATGCGCTGACGGATCTGGACAGCCAGCTTGAGCAGCAGGAAACTTATCAGAAAAAGCTCGAAGCACAGCTCGCCTACGAGGAGGAGCTGGAGCGGCAGAAGGCGGCAGAGGACAAGGCACGCATGGAGGAGATCCGCCGGCAGGAGGAGGAGCTTCGCAAAAAACGCGAGGAGGAGGAACGCCGCCGGCAGGAAGCAGCCGAGAATGGAGAGGAGCCGGAGGGATCCGATACACCGCCCGCATCCGCAGAGGATTTGGAGCTGCTTGCCTGCATCATCCAGTGTGAAGCCGAGGGTGAGCCTTACGAGGGCAAGCTCGCAGTCGGCAGTGTCGTGATGAACCGTGTGGCGAGCAGCAGCTTTCCGAATACGGTCATGGGCGTGATCTATCAGAGCGGACAGTTTTCACCGGTGGCGAGCGGACGGATGGCGGCACGGCTTGCGGCAGGTGCGAACAGCGAATGCTACCGCGCGGCACAGGAGGTGCTCGATGGAAATATCACAGTACCGTATCTTTATTTTCGACGGAACAACGGAACGATCGACGGATATGTGATCGGAAATCACGTCTTTTATTGACACTTTGGACAATCTGTAAAAAAATGGAGAATGAACGCAGGATTTTCAGAAATCGGGTTGCAAACGAGCCTTGTTCATGGTACAATCATGGTACGCGAGGCTCGTTGAGAGCATTTTATTTTTAGTGTGATTGTTAAAAAATTAACAGTTAATACAAAGAAAAGGAGACAAAACAATGGCAAACAAAGTAGTTATCGCATCAGCATGTCGTACAGCAATCGGCAAGATGGGTGGCGCACTGAGCAATACCCCCGCAGCAGAGTTAGGCGCGATCGTTATCAAAGAGGCAGTTAAGCGCGCAGGCATCAAGCCTGAGCAGGTAGACGAGGTACTTATGGGCTGCGTGATCCAGGCTGCTCAGGGTCAGAACGTAGCACGTCAGGCATCCATCAAGGCAGGCTTACCGATCGAGGTACCCGCAGTGACCTTAAACGTTGTATGCGGTTCCGGTCTGAAGTGTGTCAATGAGGCAGCCGCACAGATCCTTGCAGGCGAGTCTGACATCGTCGTTGCCGGTGGTATGGAGAACATGTCAATGGCTCCCTACGCACTGACCAAGGCACGTTTCGGATATCGTATGAACAATGCGACCATCATTGATACAATGGTAAACGATGCGCTGACCGACGCATTCAATCAGTATCACATGATGATCACTGCAGAGAACGTATGTGATAAGTACGGCATTACCCGTGAGGAATTAGATGAGTTCTCAGCAAACAGCCAGCAGAAGTGCGAGGCAGCGATCGCAGCAGGCAAGTTCGACGATGAGATCGTTCCCGTACCGGTTAAGGTTAAGAAAGAGATCGTAGAGTTTACAAAGGATGAGGGACCCCGCGCAGGCACGACCGCAGAGTCTCTTAGCAAGTTAAGATGCTGCTCCGGCAAGCAGGACGGACTGGTAAC
>CAZERX010000092.1:0-8420 GCA_964515045.1 uncultured Eubacterium sp. | reverse complement strand
AGATCATTGAGATCCGCGAGCTGATCACAGAGCTTGGACGGACGCACACCGTCATTTTTTCCTCGCATATTCTTTCAGAGGTGCAGGCAATCTGTGATCAGATCCTGATGATCGCGGGCGGCAGACTGGTGGCATTCGGCGATCCGGAGGAGCTTCAGCGGAAGCTCGCGGCATCGGATGAGATCGTGCTTGTGACGGATGCAACGCCGGAGGAGGTGCAGGAGCTGCTGGCGCAGGTGTCCGGAATTTCCGGCATGGGGATCGATCTTGGGGCTGCCGCTGCGGGTCCGACTACGGCACATATCCTGACGGAGTGTGAAAAAGAGGATGTCTATGAGGTGTCAGCCAATGTTTTCCGCTGCTTTGCGGAGACGGCGCACGTCATTTATGAGATGAGCGTGAAAAAGGGTGATCTTGAGGACGTATTCCTTGAGCTGTCAGAGAATGCCGCGGATGGAGCGCCTATGCAGGCGGGAGCTGAAACGCCGTATGAGACACAGATATTTGGGAAAGGAGCGTTGACGGAGAATGATAGCGATATTCAAGCATGAACTGAACAGTTATTTTCACAGCCTGAGCGCCTATGTGTTCGGCGCGTTTCTGCTGGCATTTGTCGGGATCGGTGCGATGCTGTACAATCTGCAGGCGGCGGTCAGTAATTTTGAATTTGTACTCAGCTTCAGCAGTATGGTATTTGTAGTGATCGTGCCGATCCTCACCATGCGTGTCATTGCGGAGGAGCGGAAGCAGCGGACGGATCAGCTTCTGTATGCGCTGCCGATCTCCACGACAAAGATCGTGATCGGGAAATATATGGCACTGCTGGTCGTTTTTTCGATCCCGTTATGTGTGATCGCGGCATATCCGCTCATTTTTTCCCAATACGGCGAGGTGTATCTTCCGACCTCCTATGGCAGTATGGCAGCATTTTTTCTGATGGGTGCCGCACTGCTGGCAGTCGGTGTATTTATATCATCACTGACGGAAAATCAGGGGCTTGCGGCAGGCATCGGCATCGCCGTGATACTGGTGAATTATTTCAGTGTCAGTCTGGCAGAGCATCTGTCAGCAACGACGGTTGGCTCTATGATCGCAGAGCTGATGCGGAAGCTGTCGCTTTTTGACCGGCTGGATACATTCGTCAACGGTGTATTTGATCTCACGGCGGTGGTTTACGACCTCTCCGTTGCGGTATTTTTTCTGTTTTTATCTGTACAGTCACTGGAAAAAAGGAGGTATAGCTGATGAACATGGATCTGAAAAAGGGCAGTCTGATCGCCCAAAGGCATCAGCAGGCGCTTCGCGGCGGCTCTTATTCGCTGACGATCACGGCAGTCGTGCTGGCGATCCTGATCGCGGTGAATATATTCGTATCTGCATTGCCGACCACTCTGACCAAATATGACATCAGTGCGAGCAAGCTGTATTCCATTACGAGTAATACCAAGTCTGTCGTCAATCAACTGACGCAGGATATTACGATCTACTGGATCGTGCAGGCAGATGAGGAGGATGATGTGATCGAAAATCTCCTCGGAAAATATGAAAGCCTGTCTGACCGGATCGAGGTGGTCAAAAAGAATCCGGATGTTTTTCCGACCTTTGCGGAACAGTATACGGAGGAAAGTGTACCGAATAATAGTCTGATCGTCGTTTCCGGCGACCGCAGCCGCTATATCAGCTACAATGACATCTATGTGTCGCAGGCAGATATGTATTCGTATTCCTATACGACCTCTTTTGACGGTGAGGGTGCGATCACCTCAGCGATCGATTATGTCGTGACGGAGGAGCTGCCGCAGCTCTATGTCTTAGAGGGGCACGGGGAAAAAGCCCTGCCGGACACCTTTGCGGATGCCGTGGAAAAGGAAAACATAGAGATCCGTGCGCTGTCACTGCTCACGGCAGATGAGATACCGGAGGATGCGGATGCACTGCTGATCTACGCGCCGCAGAGTGATATTTCCGATGAAGAAGCACAAATGCTCCGTGATCACATGTCAGACGGCGGCAGACTGCTTGTTTTTGCAGGACCGGTAGAGGGAGAAACGTTCACGAATCTGTACAGTGTACTGGAGGCATACGGTGTGTCTGTCGTGGATGGCATTGCAGTCGAAGGCGATCGGGAGCACTATGCGTTCGGTTATCCGTATGTGCTGATGCCGGATATGGCGGAAACGGACATCACAGCGTCACTGATCGAGGAAAACTATTCGCCGATCCTGCCGCTGGCTGCCGGTCTGCAGGTTGATGAGGGTACGCAGGCGGCGACCGTGACACCGCTGCTTTCGACTTCGCAGGAGGCATTTTCAAAGACCGCAGGCTTTGAGCTGGATACCTATGAAAAGGAAGACGGCGACATCGACGGACCGTTTACACTGGCTGTTTCGGTGGAAACCTACGGTTCGGGGGAGCTGGTGTGGTTTTCGGCTTCGGATTTTTTGGAGGATATGTATAATGCATATTCATCCGGTGCGAATGTAGATCTTGCCATGAATGCACTTTCCTCGCTGATCGGAGAGCGGGAGGCGATCTCCATCCGCAGCAAGAGTCTGAACTACAATTATCTGACGATCACGGATTCGCAGTCATCAACGCTAAAATCGCTGATGATCGGCGTATTCCCGCTGGTATATCTTGGCTTAGGTATTGTTATGGTTGTGAGAAAGAGAGGCAGACAGAATGAAACGATCTAAACGGATGCTGCTGCTCGTGCTCGTGTTGGCGGTCGTCTGTACGGCGGCATTTGCCGCGACGAAATACGAGGAAAAGCAGGAGGAAATACAGGCGCGCGAGGAAGTGATACTGGAGCTGCCGTCTGAGGATGTCGAAACGGTCGCGTGGGAGCATGGATCGGGCGGTCTTTCATTTCACAGGGAGGACGACGGCTGGCAGTACGATGAGGACGCTGCGTTTCCCGTGAGCGGTGAGAAAATGTCGGAGATCCTGTCACATTTTGAAGCGTTCGGCGCGAGCTTTATCATAGAAAATGTGGAGGATTACGGTCAGTACGGCTTGGATGAGCCGGAATGCACGATCGCGCTCACAACGGAGGAAACGAGCTATGAGATCCGGCTCGGTGCGTTCAGCCGGATGGATGAGCAGCGTTATGTGGACATTGGAGACGGAAATGTGTATCTTGTGAGTGACGATCCGATGGACTATCTGTCGGAGGAGCTGTCGGGCATGATACAAAATGACACGACACCGCAGCTCAAGGTGGCGGATGAGATCCGTTTTTCCGGTGCGGAGGATTACGCGATCGTCTACGCGGCGGACAGCACGGACAGCTACAGTGCGGAGGATGTTTATTTCACGGAGAGAGACGGACGGATGCAGCCGTTAGACACGCAGCTTGTGGACGATTATCTCGAAACCGTGTCCTCGCTCAGCTTTGATACCTATGTCACCTACCATGCGGATGCGGAGGAGCTGGCAGATTATGGACTGGATGAACCGGAGCTTTCCGTGACCATTGCTTATACGCAGACGGATGAGGATGAAAATGAGCAGTCGGAAACCTGTATCCTGCATATCGGCAGAAATCAGGAGGAGCAGGAAAAAGCAGAGCAGGCGGCAGAGAACGGCGAGGATCTGCCGGCAGTGACGAAGTATGTGAGAGTCGGAGATTCCGGCATCGTGTACGAGCTGGATGATGCGTCATACAGCACGCTGGCAGCGGCAGCCTATGACGACCTCCGGCATGATGAGGTCATTTGGGCGAAGCAGGAGCAGATCACGCAGATCGAGGTGTCGCTGGAGGGTGAAACGCATACGATCACGGCAGAACCGTCGGATGAAAAGGGATCCGCAGAAAAGGACACATCGGATACGGAGTCAGAGGATACGGACGACCGCGTCTGGTACTGTGACGGTGAGGAGATGGAGCCGGAGTCGCTCATGCAGGCAATAGAAGGACTGGAGGCATTGCACTTCACGAAAATGGAAGCGGAAAAAAAGGAGGAGATCCGTCTCACGGTGCATCTTGATAATGAGAATTTTCCGGAGATCGGGATCGTACTGTATCGCTATGACGGTGAGAAATGCCTCGCTGTCGTGGATGGAGAGAGCGTGTCCTTCGTCGCGCGGTCGGCGGTGATGGAGCTGGTAGAAACGGTGCAGTCGCTCGTTTTGAATGAGTAAAAAACAGTGTCTCCGGCAGCGCTCAGCGTTTGCGGCGCAGCCGGACATAAAAGCTGTTGATGCCGGCATGGCTGTCAGCCCAGATCTGACCGCCGTGCCGTTCCACAATGTTTTTGGCAATGGACAGACCGAGTCCGAAGCTGCCGCTGCGGCTTCGGGCATGGTCGATCCGGTAGAACCGCTGAAAAATATCAGACAGCGCATCGGGCGGAATGGCTTCTCCGCTGCTGGATACCTGCACACGGCAGGTATTTCTTTTTTCCGGATAAAGGGAGAGATGAGTGGTGCTGTCTTTGGCAGAGTATTTCACCGCATTGTCCAGTAAAATATCGATCACCTGACCCAGACCGTCCGCATCTCCGCAGATGCGGATATCCGGCGTGACCTCATATGTAAGAAAACGGTCGTGCTCCAGAAAAACACCCTCGAAGGAAAGTGCATGACTGGTGACAAGCTCGCTCAGGGAGCAGACGGAGCTGGCAGACAGATGCGGCAGGTTGTCCGTGCGTGCGAGCGTGAGCATACTCTGGATCAACTGCTTCATCTGATCGGACATCAGCAGGATATTTTGCAGCAGCCGGTGCTTTTCTGCGTCATCGCAGGTTTCGCTGCACAGCAGACCTGCATTGGTCGTGATGATGGTGAGCGGTGTTTTCAGCTCGTGTGAGGCATCGGCGACAAACTGTTTCTGCTGCTTCCACGCGTGTGCGACCGGACGGACCGCCCAGCGTGCCAGCAGCATGCTGATACCAAGAAAGATGAGAACGCTAAACGCGCCGACGAGGACAAAGGATCTCAGCAGATGTGCAAGCGTTGTGGTCTCGCTGGACATATCAGAAAAGACCAGCACCGTTTCGACCGGTGTCCGCATCCGGTAATAACGCAGCCGGTGTTTTTCGATGATACCGGTTTCCTGCCTGCTCTGCGTGGAAATGCGGATCAGCTCCTGCAGAAAATCAGCATCCGACAGATCATAATAGCCGCCGCCGGTGGCGAGCAGCTCGCCCTTCGGACTGAGCTGTATCGTAAAAAAGGGCAGCTTCAGATCGTCCGCAGGATCGTCCGGACGGTTCAGATGGAACGGATCGGTCGCGATGGTCTGCATCATCCGGATACTTTCTGATTCCAGATCTCTCTGTGCGGAATGATAGATCAGACTGAATATGATGAGCAGCATGACCGTGAGCATGCTCATATTGATGATGACAAATTTCATTCGTAATTGTTTCAGCATTTTCTTTTTCCCTTTCTAATTGCCGGCATCTGCCGCGGGTGCAGCTATGATGCTGTAGCCCATACGCCGTGTGGTCTCAATACGCAGACCGGAGTGCAGATACCGCAGTTTTTTTCGCAGCAGACCGATATACACCTCAACGTGATTTTCGACCGCGTTCGAGTTGAAGCCCCAGACGCGGCACAGGATCTGCTCTTTGGAAAGGATCTGGTTCGGTGATGCCATAAGATAGCGCATGACATCAAATTCCCGTGCAGACAGACGGACGCTCTGCGCGCCGCAGGACAGCGTAGAATTGAAAAGGTGCAGGGCAGTATCACCAAGGATCAGCTCGTCAGTATGTGCACCCTGCCTGCGCAGCAGTGCATGGACACAGGCGAGCAGGCGGCGGCTGTCAAAGGGCTTGGTCAGATAATAGTCTGCGCCGGAGTCCAGACCCTCGATCTCGTCCTCGAGTGCGGAGCGCGCGGTGAGCATCAGGATCGGAAGCGTGCCGTGCGCCGACCGTATCCTTTTTGCGACCTCATAACCGTTCATCTCAGGCATCATAACATCAAGGATCAGAAGGTCATAAACGCCGGTCATGGCGTAGGTGATACCGTCAGCTCCGTTATGGATGCATTCTGTATGAAAATCATTTTTTTCGAGGAGCAGCCGCAGGGAATCAGACAGCATGCGGTCATCCTCGACGATCAGTATATTCATAAAAAACCTCCGTGCGTGACAGGATATGTATGTATGATAGTACACGAAAAATCAGAAAAGAAGTCTTAGAATGACGATTTCATAAAGATTTCACAAGCGACAGAACAAATGTTCTTAAAATCGGTAGACAAAATAAAAAGTGTGTGCTATGATGAACCAAAATGACCATGTTTGATCAGAGGAAAATGTGATGGATAAATTTGTCTTACATTCAGAATATCAGCCGACCGGCGACCAGCCGCAGGCGATCGAGCGTCTAGTGAAGGGCTTTCGGGAGGGCAATCAGTTTCAGACGCTGCTCGGCGTGACCGGCTCCGGCAAGACGTTCACGATGGCGAACGTGATCGAAAAGCTGAACAAGCCGACGCTCATCATCGCGCATAATAAGACGCTCGCGGCACAGCTCTACGGCGAGTTCAAGGAATTTTTTCCGGAAAATGCGGTAGAATACTTTGTGTCCTATTATGATTACTATCAGCCGGAGGCGTATGTGCCGTCCTCGGATACCTATATCGCGAAGGATTCCTCCGTCAATGAGGAGATCGATAAGCTGCGTCTGTCTGCGACCGCATCACTGATCGAGCGAAAGGATGTCATCGTGGTGGCGAGTGTGTCGTGTATCTACGGACTGGGAAGTCCGGAGGATCTTTTTTCCATGATGGTATCCCTGCGGCCGGGGATGATCGTGGATCGGGATGATGTGCTGCGCGCGCTGATCGACATTCAGTACACGCGAAATGAGATGGATTTTCACCGTGGTACGTTCCGCGTGCATGGAGATGTGGTTGAGATCCTTCCGGCGAACAACAGTGACTCCGCGATCCGCGTGGAATTTTTCGGGGACGAGATCGACCGTATCATGGAGATCGACGTGCTGACCGGCGAGATCAAGGCGAGTCTGGAGCACGTTGCGATCTTTCCTGCGTCACACTACGTCGTGCCGAAGGAGAAAATACTGGCAGCCTGTGATGAGATCGAGCAGGAGCTTACTGAGCGCGTGCGCTATTTCAAGGGCGAGGACAAGCTGATCGAGGCACAGCGCATCGCGGAGCGGACGAATTTTGACATCGAAATGCTGCGGGAGACCGGCTTTTGCAGCGGGATCGAGAATTATTCCAGACAGCTTGCAGGTGCACCGGCGGGAGCAACGCCGCTCACGCTGATGGACTATTTTAAGGATGAATTTCTGATCATCATCGACGAGTCACATATCACGCTACCGCAGGTGCGCGGTATGTACGAGGGCAACCGCTCGCGTAAAAATACGCTGATCGAGTATGGCTTCCGGCTGCCGTCTGCGATGGACAACCGTCCGCTGAATTTTGATGAATTTGAACAAAAGATCGATCAGATGATGTTCGTATCGGCGACTCCGGGCGATTATGAGGAGCAGCATGAGCTGCTGCGCGCGGAGCAGATCATCCGTCCGACCGGTCTTTTGGATCCGGCGATCGAGGTGCGTCCGGTCGAGGGGCAGATCGATGATCTGATCGGAGAAGTCAATAAAGAAACGAAAAATGGAAATAAAGTGCTGATCACGACGCTGACTAAGCGGATGGCGGAGGATCTGACGGATTATATGAAGGAGGTCGGTATCCGTGTCAAGTATCTCCATTCTGACATCGACACGTTAGAGCGGGCGGAGATCATCCGTGACCTGCGACTGGATGTTTTTGACGTGCTCGTTGGTATCAATCTGCTGCGAGAGGGACTGGACATACCGGAGATCACGCTGGTGGCGATCTTAGATGCGGACAAGGAGGGCTTTCTGCGTTCCGAAACGTCGCTTATCCAGACGATCGGCAGAGCCGCGCGAAACAGCGAGGGACACGTGATCATGTATGCGGATACGATCACGGATTCCATGCGTGCGGCACTGGACGAAACGGAGCGCCGACGTGCGATCCAACAGGCATACAACGAGGCGCATGGCATCACGCCCACGACGATCAAAAAGTCCGTGCGTGACCTGATCGCGATCTCCAAGAAGGTCGCGCAGGAGGAGCTGAATTTCGAGAAATCGCCGGAATCCATGAACCGCGGCGAGCTGGAGAAGTTGATCCGGGAGGTCGAGAAAAAGATGAAGGCAGCCGCTGCGGAGCTGAATTTCGAGGCGGCAGCAGAGCTGCGTGACCGTATGGCAGAGCTTCGCAGGATGCTGGAGGATACGGCGGAGGATGACCGTGCATTGAAAAAACGAGGGACAAAAGCAAAATGAGTGAACGAAAATACATTAAGATCAGAGGTGCCTGCGAGCACAATCTGAAAAACATAGATATTGACATCCCGCGCGATGAATTTGTCGTGCTGACCGGTCTGAGCGGCTCTGGAAAGTCCT
>CAZERX010000091.1:0-8472 GCA_964515045.1 uncultured Eubacterium sp. | reverse complement strand
CCAAGGGCTTATAGCCAGCGTCTCGAGCCACCCATTTTATGGGTGGCGGCGACTGCTTATTTATCCGCGCGATAGGCGCTGGGCGTTACGCCGTACTGCTTTTTGAAGGCGCGGTTAAAGTAGGACAGATTATCAAAGCCGACATCGGATGCGATGGACAGGATCGTATCATCTGACTGCAGCAGCAGCCGTGCCGCCATCGTCAGCCGGTAGGAGTTTAGGTACGCCGTGAACGGAACACCCATCGTCTGCTTAAAGAATTTCATGAAATGTGACTCTGAAAATCCGGCGAGGTCAGCCATTTCTGCGATCGTCATTGGAAGCGCATAGTTTAGCTCCACATGCTTGATGACCGATTTCAGCTTGTCGATGTTTTTCGCTGCCGACTGCCTGCGCGTGCGGTCACTGTAGCTGGTGTACAGTGCAAAAAACAGTACAAAAAGATTGCCGCGGATGGCGAGCGGATAACCGGCAGGAAAGCTCATGCAGATGTTATCGTTTTTGTCCAGACAACTGCGGACGGTCGTGTAGGCGCTCTCGGTTTTTGTCAGGATCGCCGGACAGGAAAACTGCATGGAGAGCAGCGGCTGGATGAGATTATGATGGCTCGTGTCCGTACCGGAGGATTCGAGCAGACAGGCGTGAAAAATGATATTTTCGTACTCCATGACTGCGTCGGGGATGCTGCGGATGGCATGGAGCTGTCCCGGAAGGATGAGCGCAATGTCACCGGCGGCGATCTCGTAGTCCGTCAGATCGACGGAGATCCTGCCGTGTCCCTTTTTAACATAGATCAGTTCGATCTCGTCGTGCCAGTGCAGCGGCACCTCCAAAAAATCATGCGGGATCGAGCAAAGGTAGGTGTTGTAAGGGAACGCCGCGTCAAAATGTGTCTTTTTTTCATGGTAGGATTCGTATTCTGGTATATTCATGATAGTATTGTACTATGTTTTGGTAGAATACTGCAAGTATTTTTCACGGCGGGCGGTTATAATACAAGACAGATAGAAACAGAAACGAACCAGACGGGTATTTCCAACAAATATTTATCAAAAAAAGGAGCAGAACAATGACAGTAAACGAGTATGTAAAAAAGAGATTTGGCCGTTACATGGATCAGTGCACCAATGAAGAGATTTACGTTGCACTGTTAGAGTATGTAAAGGACGCGGCAAAGGGCAAAGAAAGCAATGAGGGCAAGAAAAAGCTCTACTACATTTCCGCAGAGTTTTTGATCGGAAAGCTGTTATCCAACAATCTGATCAACCTCGGACTGTATGACGAGGTAAAGAGCGAGTTAGAGAAGTGCGGAAAGTCACTGGCAGAGATCGAGGAGATCGAGGCAGAGCCTTCACTCGGAAACGGCGGACTCGGAAGACTTGCAGCCTGCTTCCTTGATTCCATCGCAACACTCGGACTGAACGGCGACGGTGTCGGCTTAAACTATCATTACGGACTGTTCAAGCAGGTATTTGACAATCATCTGCAGCGCGAGACTCCGAACCCTTGGATGACGGAGAACAGTTGGCTCCGTCCGACAGAAAAGGCATATACGGTAGAGTTCGGCGGCTTTTCACTCCGTTCCCGCATGTATGACATTGATGTGACCGGTTACAATAACCGCACCACCAAGCTGCATTTATTCGACGTAGAGACCGTTGATGAGTCGATCGTTGGAAACAACGACATCGGCTTCAACAAAGAGGATATCGCAAAGAACCTGACACTGTTCTTATATCCGGATGACAGCGACGATGCAGGAAGACTGCTGCGCGTTTATCAGCAGTATTTCATGGTCAGCAACGCTGCACAGCTCATTTTGGATGAGGCAGTAGCGAAAGGCTCGAACCTGTATGATCTGTACGATTATGCAGTGATCCAGATCAATGATACACATCCGACGATGGTCATTCCTGAGCTGATCCGTCTGCTGCAGGAGCGCGGACTGACGATGGATGAGGCGATCAGCGTGGTATCAAAGACCTGTGCATACACCAATCACACCATCCTTGCAGAGGCACTGGAAAAATGGCCGATCTCCTTTATGAAGAAGGCAGTGCCGCAGCTTATGCCGATCATCCGTGAGCTGGATGCACGCGTGAATAAGAAATACAATGATCCCGACGTGGCGATCATCAATAAGGACAACTGTGTCTGCATGGCACACATTGACATCCATTACGGAATCAGCGTCAATGGTGTGGCAGCACTGCACACGGAGATCTTAAAGAACAGTGAGCTGAACAAGTTCTACAAGCTGTTCCCTGAGAAGTTCAACAATAAGACGAACGGTATCACCTTCCGCCGCTGGCTGCTGCACAGCAATCCGGAGCTTGCAAAGCTGATCAGTGATCTGATCGGAGACGGTTACAAGAAGGATGCGATGGAGCTGAAAAAGTTAGAGAACTACATGAACGACGATGCTGTCTTAGAGCGTCTGCTCGCCGTTAAGGATACGAGAAAGCAGATCTTAAAGGATTATATGAAGCGCACGCAGAATGTCGATCTGGCAGAGAACGCGATCTATGATGTACAGATCAAGCGTCTGCATGAGTACAAGAGACAGCAGTTGAACGCACTGTATGTGATCCACAAATATTTTGAGATCAAGAGCGGCAAGCTCCCCAAGCGTCCGATCACGGTGATCTTTGGCGCAAAGGCAGCACCTGCATATGTGATCGCAAAGGATATCATCCATCTGATCCTCTGCTTACAGGAGCTGATCGCGAACGATCCGCAGGTAAGCCCGTATCTGCAGGTCGTTATGGTAGAAAACTATAACGTGACACTGGCAGAAAAGCTGATCCCTGCCTGCGACATTGACGAGCAGATCTCACTTGCTTCCAAGGAGGCATCCGGCACCAGTAACATGAAGTTCATGTTAAACGGTGCAGTGACCGTCGGAACGATGGACGGTGCGAATGTTGAGATCGCAGAGCTGGTCGGAGAGGATAATATCTTTATCTTTGGTGAGTCCAGTGAGACCGTTATCGCCCGCTACGAGCGTGCCGATTATGTGTCACGCGATTACTACGAGAAGGACGCAGATCTGAAAAAGTGCGTAGACTTCATCGTGAGCGACGAGCTGATGCGCGTTGGCTGCAGAGAGAATCTGGAGCGTCTGTACAACGAGCTTCTGAATAAGGACTGGTTTATGACCTTCCCTGATTATCAGGATTATGTCGCTACCAAGGATCGTATCTTTGATGCGTATGAGGATCGTAAGGCATGGGCGCGCATGATGTTAAAGAACATTGCAAATGCAGGCTTCTTCTCATCTGACCGTACCATCGCTCAGTACAATGACGACATCTGGAAATTAAACTAAACATTTTATATGAGAAGGAAATCCCGCATTCATCGCGGGATTTCTTTTTTGTCCTCCAAAAAGAACAATGTTTCCTTGACTTTCAATATGAAAAAGATTATAGTTACTATCGGTTCAAGGAAAGATAACGGGGAGGAGGATCGTTATGGGACACATCGGTATGTTCAGACGGATATTGATCTGTGTCTGTCTGCTGGTCGTGGTGTTTATGGGCTGCGCCGCGCAGACGGAAAAAGGCTATACGACTGCTTTTTGTAACGGATCCTTCAATACGCTCATGGGGCATGTGCACACACACGCGAAGCCGGTGACGGATGTACTGGACAACGGAAACTGGGCGAGCGCGGATGATGTGGCTGCCAATACACAGCTTTATGATAAAAAATCATTTTTTGCACGGCAGAGTACCGTTCTTTTGATCTGGCTGCGGTGCCTGCTCGCGGGTATCACGGTGCTGTCCGTAGTGGTCAGCGCAGGCAGCTTTTATGACAGCAGCAGTCAGACCTGCGGGCTGTCAAGGATCCTGTCGTTTATTCTCGCGGCGGATGGGGAAAAAGGAACCGAGAGGCAAGTTGCGGCATAAAAGATTACATAGTATAATAGAAAAGAGGAAAAGATATGGTTGCAAAAGTAATTGCCCTCGTGATCTTTCTCGTGATGTTCATTATGATCGTCGCAGACAAGATCGAGCGTCATTATGTGACGCTGGCATGCGGAGCAGTGATGCTCGTTGTCGTATTCGGCATCTGTATGCGCAGTCCGCAGGCAATATTAAATACGTTAAATTTTCACACGATATTCACACCGGATTTCTGGCGCGCCGGAGCAGAGGCAGCAGAGACCTCGGCAGGCATCAACTGGGCGACGATCATTTTTATCGCCGGTATGATGATCATGGTAGAAGGTATGGGAAAAGCAGGCTTTTTCCGCTGGCTGTGCTTAAAGCTCGCGAAGCTCGTGCACTATAAGCCGGTGCCGATCTTTGTCGTATTCATGCTGATGGCAGCATTCCTCAGCATGTTCATCGACAGTATCACGGTCATCCTGTTCCTTGCGGCTGTGACGGTAGAGCTTTGTCAGTTGTTAAAATGTAATCCGCTGCCGATGATCCTGTCAGAGATCTTTTGTGCGAATCTGGGCGGCTCGGCTACCATGTGCGGAGATCCGCCGAACATTATCATCGGTACGTCCTTCCAGTATTCGTTCTTTGATTTTCTGACGAATACCGGTATGATCGCAGGTATCGCACTGGTCGTGACGGTCGTGTATTTTTATCTGTGCTTCCACAAGCAGCTTGCGAGTGTCGGCGAGGTAAAGCCGGAGCATTATCCGGATCCGAAGGAAGCCGTTACGGACAAAAAGCTCTTTGTCATGAGTATCGTGATCTTTGCGATCGCAGTCGTGCTGCTGATCTCACATGCAGCGACCGGACTGACCGTTGCATTTATCGGTGTGCTGGCAGCCGTTCTGACGCTTTTGGTGCATCACTCTGACGTGAAGGAGCTGTTGTCCAAGGTGGATTATAAAACACTGCTGTTTTTCATCGGACTGTTTATCGTAGTCGGAGGACTGGAGCAGACCGGTGTGCTCGTGCTGATCGCAGACGGTATCAGCTATCTGTGCGGCTCGAACGCAAAGCTCGTCGTTGCAGTGATCCTTTGGATCTCCGCAGTGGCAAGTGCATTTGTAGATAATATTCCGTTCGCGGCAACGATGATACCGGTCGTAAAGACCCTGTCCGAGCTGCAGGGGATCGATCTTTCCATCCTCGCGTGGGCGCTGTCCATGGGTACGGATATCGGAGGAAGTGCGACACCGATCGGCGCTTCTGCGAACGTTGTCGGCATCTCCGTGGCAGCACGTGAGGGTTATCCGGTCGGATGGGGCAAATATTGTAAATATTGTGCACCTGCAACCATCATAGTTGTACTGATCTCCATGATCTGTATCTATGTACGTTATTTCTAATGGAAAGGGAGGATGAATGATGGCAGACAATTCACAGCTTATCATCAGCATCAGCAGAGAGTACGGCAGCGGCGGTCACGCGATCGGCGCAGAGCTTGCCAAAAGACTTGGCGTGAAGCTGTATGATCACAATATTTTAGACGAGATCGCGATGCAGAAGGGCGTAGATCCTGCGACATTGCGGAAATACGACGAGAAGCCGCACAAATTATTTGTGTCCCGCGGCGCAAAGGGATATCACAGCTCTGCGGAGGTCAACATCGCATATATGCAGTTTGAGTATCTGAAGGAAAAAGCGGAGAGCGGCGAATCCTTCGTTGTCATCGGACGCTGTGCAGAGGGCGTTTTTCAGGGAAATCCGAATCTGATCTCCATATTCGTGACCGGAGACCGCGATGCGAAATGCAGACGTATCATGAAGCTGTATGACCGGACGGAGCAGGAAGCGCTCGATTCCATGAGACGGCATGACGAGTACCGTAAGCGTTACCACAACAATTACTGTGAGGACAAGTGGGGCGATTCCCGCGGCTATGATCTGTGCATCAACAGCAGCCGGAAAGGCATTGATGCGACGATCGATATTCTGGAGGCATACATCCGGACACGCACAACAAAGGACGCGTAATGAAAATAGGATTTGTCGGTGCGGGACGTGTAGGCTGCACACTTGGAAAGTATTTCGGGCAGTCAGACGGCGGCTGGGAGCTGATGGGCTATTACAGCCGTCGGGCAGCGTCCGCACAGGAAGCGGCGGAGTTTACGAAAAGCCGTGCATATGATAAGATAGAAGCATTGATAAGGGATTGTGAAGCGGTCTTTCTGACAACGCCGGATGATGCACTGCTTTCCGTATGGGATGAGATCTGCGCATTGCCGCTGTCACTGGACGGACGGCTGGTAATCCATTGCAGCGGTGCGTGCGACTGCGGGATGTTCCCTGTTCCGGCAGGCTGTACGGTCACGCTGGCGGGACTGCATCCGTTCTACGCGGTATCTGACCGCTTCCATTCCTATGAAACGGTCGGGGATGCGCTGTTTACGCTGGAAGGAAGCGGAGCGCGGCTGATGGAGCTGCACGATAGACTTTTGGCGAGCGGGCTGACCATCCAGCCGATCCGTTCGGAGGATAAGACCGCCTATCATGCGGCGGCAGCGATCGCATCCAATCTGATGGTGGCGCTGACAGAGCTTTCGATCGATACGCTCACGCGCTGCGGCTTTGACCGCGTGAACGCAAGAAAAGCCCTGCGCCCGCTGATGCAGGGCAATCTCGATGCGGTGATGGAGCGTGATACGGCGCAGGCATTGACCGGTCCCGCAGAGCGCGCCGATACGCAGACGGTACAGAAGCATCTGCAGGTATTGGAGGGCGATGCGCGTGAGATCTACCGGCTGCTGACGAAGCAGCTCCTCCCTGTGGCGGCGGCAAAAAATCCCGACAGGGATTATCGTGAGTTGGAGAAATTGTTGGGCTGAATGTGAAAAGGAGAACACGATGGTAAAGATAATCGCAGACAGTACGTGTGACCTGTCAGCAGACCTGCTGGCGCGTTACGAGATAGAGATCCTTCCGCTGCATATCCTGCTCGGCGACGCTGAGTATGAGGATGGAAAAAGCATCACGCCGGCAGAGATCTACGCGTGGTCAGATGCGAATGAAACGACCCCGAAGACCTCTGCACCGTCGATGGACACGACGATGGAGCTGCTCCGTCCGTATGTGGAAGCAGGGCGGGAGTGTGTCTGCTTTTGCATTTCTGAATCCATGTCCACCTGCGGAAACGTCATCCGTATGGCTGCGGAGGAGCTTGAGGCAGAGCACCTTGTACATGTGATCGATTCAAAAAATCTTTCGACCGGTATCGGGCATCTCGTGATCGAAGCCGCGATCCTTGCCAAAGAAGGCATGGCGGCAGCAGACATCGTAAAACGGATCGAGGAATTAAGACCGCGCGTGCGCGCGAGCTTTGTTGTGGATACGCTCGTGTACCTGCATCGCGGCGGTCGGTGCGGCGGACTGGCGGCAATGCTCGGCGGTGCATTAAAGCTGCATCCGAAGATCGTCGTAGAGGACGGTGCGATGCACAGCACAAAAAAATACCGCGGAAACATCAAAAATGTGGTACTGGCGTATGCGCGTGACATGGAGTCTGACTTGAAAAAAGCAAAGCCCGACCGTGTGTTCATCACGCATTCCGGCTGCAGACCGGAGGTGGTCGAGCCGGTGCGCGCGTATCTGGAGAGTCTTGGTGTGTTTGCAGAGATACTGGAAACGACGGCAGGCGGTGTGATCAGCAGTCACTGCGGACCGGGAACGCTCGGCGTGCTCTATATCGTCTGAGCTAGTAGCGGGTGAGCACGGTATCGACGAGCTGATCGCCCTGATAGACGAGCTTTAGTGAAAAGAAGCGGTCGTTTTGCAGCAGCTCCTGCAGAAAGATACGGTCGCCTTCCCATAATTTCAGATCAAACAGATCCTTTTTCGGCACCCATGCGAGTGTACCTTCGTTGCATTCGCAGAGGGTGCCTTCGTATTTGTCTGCGGTAAAAAGGTGCATGTATTCGCTTTCGTACCGGTCGGACAGGAAGGTGACGATGCCGCGGAAGCGGTAGCATAGGAGTGTCAGACCGGTTTCCTCACGTACTTCGCGGAGCATACAGTCCTCCGGTGACTCGTTTTCCTCAAATTTTCCCCCGACACCGATCCATTTGCCCTCGTTCGGGTCGCTCTTTTTCTTGGTGCGGTGGAGCATCAAATATTCGTTGCGGTCGTTTTCGATGTAGCAGAGTGTGGTTAGCTGCATGTGCGTTCTCCTTTCTGTGTGATCATTATATGTATATCGGTTATTATACCACTAATTTGCCGGTAGTGGTATGCTGTGCTGTTTACGCTGCTATTTCTGCCCGCCGCAGGTATGTGTATATCCCTCCTGCTCGGTTGTCCTTTCCTCGTCGCGCCCCTTCGGGCGAAAGACTTCGATTGCGGATTGGGCTTGCTCGGTCGGACAAAAATCGCAGGAGAAATATACACATACCCATTGCGGCTTCGTTGTACCGCGTCCGCTACTGATAGCAAATGCAGGATCCGCGATAAGGTGAGCAGCAAGAGCAGGGGCATGTTTGATCTGACGACTTTTGCGCGATGGAGATGAGACTCACAACGCATGGAAGCC
>CAZERX010000090.1:0-8516 GCA_964515045.1 uncultured Eubacterium sp. | reverse complement strand
TATCCCTTCACCGCGCCTGCTGCCATTCCTCTGTATACCTGCTTCTGGAATACCAGAAAAAATATGAGGATCGGTATGATCGTGATCAGCACGCCTGCGCAGATGTAGTTGTACTGGTTGCCGTAAGGTCCTGTAAAGGTGTAGAGCGCCGTCGAGATCGTTTTCAGTCTCGGCTCTGTCAGATACAGGCTGGATGCGTAGTATTCATTGTAGACGCTCACACCCTTCAGCACGAGTGTTGTCATGATCGCCGGTTTCAGCAGCGGAAACAGGATCCTGAAAAATACGCCGAAGTATGTGCATCCGTCCATGATCGCCGATTCATCCAGTGAGGTCGGCAGGTTTTCAAAAAACTGTAAAAAGATATAGATCGAAATAATGTCGGTTCCCATCAGCACGATCATATAGCCGTACAGATGATTGATCAGGTGCAGGGTATACATGATCTTGTAGATCGTCACCTGCATCGCGATACCCGGAAGCAGGGATGCAAATAGGAACAGATTCTCGATCATGCCGCGCCCCGGAAACGTAAAACGGTTCAGCACGTAAGCGAGCATCGCGCTCATCAGCACGGTTGCTGCCAGCACAACGACCAGCACGATCGCCGTATTGAGAAAGCCGCGCAGCATGTTCGCTTTTTCCAGTGCGACCTTAAAGTTTTCCAGATAGGTAAAAGACTGCGGAAGCGACAGTACCGAGCTTTGCGTGTATTCCTCGTTCGTCTTGAAGGCGGTCAGCACGCAGACGATGACCGGTATCACGGCGACCAGTGCCGCCAGTATCAGCGATGCATATTTCAATATGCCGAATAATATGTTCCCGACCGATTGCTTTGTATGTCTCATGCCTGCTGTCCTCCCTTCTTTTCCAGACGCTCCTGCTTTTTTCTGCGGCGCATCGCTGCCTTGGATTCATCCTCCGTGCCGTCGTTGAATGCGTACTTAAAGAACAGCTTCTGTGCAACGGTAAACAGGATGATGATGCCAAGCAGTACGACTGCCATCGCGCAGGCGAGTCCGACCTTCTGATTTTCATGTGCCAGACGGTTCATAATGACAAAATATGTACCGGTTCCCATCTGTCCGTTTGTGATGACATACGGCGGCTCGAAGGCACTCAGCGAACCGCTGATGGATAAGATCAGGTTCAGCACGATGATCGACTTGATGCTCGGCAGGATAATGTAGCGGAACTGCTGCCATTTACCCGCGCCGTCCAGCGAAGCCGCCTCATAGAGATCGTTGTCCACGGACATCATCGCACCGAGAAAAAGGATCATGTTCTGTCCGGTATAGCGCCACAGGGAGGTCGCCACCAGTGCAAAGTTATTGATCCGCTTATCCTGCAGCCAGAGCGGGATATTTTCCAGACTCATACCGAACGCCTGCAGGATCGTGTCCAATACATAGCCTCTCGCATAAAAGAATTTGAAAATAAATCCGACTGCGATACCGCTGATCAGGTAAGGGAAAAACATCGTTGCCTTGAACACGGATTCGCCCTTCACCTTGAACACCATCATTGTCGCGAAAAACAGTGCCAGCGCCAACTGGACGAACGAGCCGCCCATGTAGTACACGCTGACAAAGAGCGACGCAAAAATGTCTGTTCTTGTGAATATTTCTTTGTAATTGTTCAGCCCGACCCAGATCTTGTCGCCCAGATATTTCATATCATAAAAGCTGAACTGTATCATTTTGAAAAATGGAATATAGGTAAATACCAGCAGCAACAGCAGCGGGATCAGCATAAACGAGCCGATCAGCAGCCATTTCTGTACTTTTCTGGAGCGGAGCTTCGATCTGAAGCTCCCTCCGTCATCCATTGTCCTCATTTTTGCGCCACTCATACTGATCTCCTTTTTTATTCGTTAATCTCTACGCCGTAGCTTTCCTGTGCACTCGTCCACTTCTGGTTCCACTCGTCCATCAGATCGTCCAGTCCGGTATTGCGGTACAGTGCTGCCTCTAAAACGGTCGATACAGGGAAATCTCCGCTCAGTACCTCTGCCGTCATACGGATGTCGTCATACAGGCTCTCCTCGCCTTCCTTTGCCGGATTATCGGATAACAGCTCAACTCCTGCGAACTCAGACAGGGAATCCGGCAGTGCCTCATCCTTACGTGCGGGGATGCTTCCCTCATCCGCAAAGATCGTAGAATCCTCTAACAGCCACTTCACATACAGCATGGATGCGATCTGATTGTCTGCGGATGTCTGATTGTTGATGGCATATGCATAGTTTCCGCCTGCTGCAGCATACTGCTTGCCGCCTACAGAGATCGGGAACGGCATATAACCGATGTCCTCGGGATGATCGCCTGCATCCTTGAACTGCTGGACACTCCATGAACCAAGTACCATGGTTGCGATCTCACCGTTGTTGATCTTTCCCTTTGAGGACTCCCAGTCACTGGAAGCAGGATCCTCCTCGACCAGTCCGCGGTCTACTGCGTTATATAAGGTATAAAATACTGCGTAAGGTCCGCTGTTCTCGTCGTTCTTTGTGAACGGATCCTTGGTGTGGAGCAGCAGATTGTTCTTGTAATCTGCGGTTCCGTTGGATGCGATTCCTACATAATCATTCCATGCGCCCATCGTCCAGCCTGCTGAGAAGTTGGTGTACAGCGGGATCGCATCGGTGTTGTCCTTGATGAGCTGCAGATCCTCCAAGAACTCATCCGGTGTGGTCGGCAGCTTATCAACGCCTGCTGCAGCCCATACTGCCTTATTGTATGCCACGCCGCCTGCGGTACCGCCGTTCGGGATTCCGTATACTTTGCCGTCAAAGGTTTTTTCGGTTACGAAGTTGTACTGACCGTTCAGTGTGTCATAATCACCGAGCGGGATAAAGTAATTGGAGAACTCACTCTTTTCGCAGCCGCTCGGGATGAAGCAGATGTCGCCCCAGTCACCGTTGGTCAGACGGAGTGTTACGGACTCCTCATAATCGGTCACTGCCTCATAGGTCACGGTGATGTTCGGATACAGCTCATGGAACTGCTCGGCATATCCTGCATAAACCGTATCCACGATGTCGGTACGGTTGGTCAGGATCTTGATGTCTGCCTTGAGATCCTTGTAGTCCTCGCCGACCTTGACCTGATCGATGGTCGGTACCTCTGCCGTGTCGCTTGACGCATCGGAGCTTTTTCCACACGCGGTCGCTGAAAATGCGACTGCCGCTGCGAGCATGACACAAATGATTGATCTTTTCTTCATTTTCTTTCCCTCCTGTGTGTTACTTATTTTTAAGTTAATTTAATTTTATAATGTTTAACTTAATTTTGCAAGTATTTTAAGTTAATTATTTGCATTTTGTTACTTATTCATTAAGCAGTGCTATATTTTTTGTC
The DNA here is from genome assembly GCA_964515045.1 of uncultured Eubacterium sp. Classification (GTDB taxonomy): domain Bacteria; phylum Bacillota; class Clostridia; order Lachnospirales; family Lachnospiraceae; genus W0P33-017. The sequence continues at coordinate 5,157 of CAZERX010000090.1, read as the reverse complement.
ACAAATGTCTAGTTTTTCGCCGAAAAGTCCACTTAAAAATAAATTAAGCAGCGCCGCACATCTATTGTACGGCACTGCCCTGTCTTGATCGGATATCTGACCCGTTATTCTGTTTTTTTCGCCACGGTCTGTTTGATGACCAGTCTGCCGGACACGACATCCATCCCGCGTCCGCGCTTTGGATTTTTGATCTGCTTTAAGGCTTTCTCGACGGCAACCTTTGCCATCGCTCTGGTGTTGACCTCGTAGGTCGTGATCTGCAGGTCGGCAAGCCCCGGATAGAGGTAATTATCGAAGCCGACGACAGACACGTCCTCCGGCACGCGCACGCCGCGCGCCTTTAATTTGTCGATCAGCATATATGCCGCCAGATCGCAGTTGCACACGAAGCCCTTCGGGAGCTTTTCCGGCAGCTCGAAGCCCATCTGTCCGAGCCGGTCTCGATCCTCGATGACCCATTCGGGATGGATGTTCTTTCCGTGCAGCAGCATAGATTTCGTGAAGCCGCAGTAGCGGTCCATGATACTGCTCGTCGCAAATATGGAGCCGACGAAGCCCAGCTCCGTGATCCCCTGTGAAAAAAGGTATTCCGTCAGCAGGAACATTCCATAGAAATTGTCGGTCACGACGGCATCCTGCGCCAGATCCTTGTCGTAAAAGTCTAAAAATACGACCGGCATATCCGCGTGCTTCTGCAGCCGGATGATATAGTCCTTTGCGATCTCGCCGAGCACGATCAGTGCGTCCACGCGCTGTTCCTCGAGGCAGCGCGGCATTCGGAGGGTGTTCATCTCGTCCTCCTTTTTCAGCACCTCTACGGCGGTGAAGCACCGCTTTTCGGATGCGATCACGGCAAGCTCCTGATACATTTTCCAATAAAAGGTTTCGTACTGCGCCAGATAGTTTTCTGCGATCAGCACGCCGATCGTGTGCGGCGTTTCGTCTGCGCGCTCCTGCTTTTTCGCCGCTGTCACCTCGTAGCCCATTTCCTGTGCAACGCGGCGGATGCGCTCGCGCAGCTCGTCACTCACGCCCTTGTTTCCACTGAGCGCGTTGTGGACAGTTACTGCACTTACGCCTGTTTTTTCTGCGATATCCGCTAATCTGACCTTTGCCATGTGTTTCTCCTTATCCGAATTTATTTGCTGTGTATGCGGTGATTGCCCGCCCGCGCGTGTCTCAGGTGCTCCTGTTAGAGCACGGTTTTGGTCATGTGAGTGTATGCGCCTGCGGCACGCTCCCGCTAGATTGTCGCTGGCAGTGGTACATAAGCGACCAAAACACGGTCGCTAAGTACCAGCCGCTCCAAACTGCCGCAGGGCTGCATGCACATCACATTCCCTAACCACGTTCCTGACTGGAGCGCTCCCATCACCATGCTGTGTCCGGCTGATGTTCCGCAGCGCATGACCCGCGTGCTCCATGCAGCCGCGAGTTCCGAATCTGCAACTTCTGTTATGTTCCAAATCGGGTCAGTGCCAAACGGAGCTTGGCTGACCGTTCAATAGCGCGTGTCCCGTGTGCTCCATGCAGCCGCGACTTTTGTGCCGCGTATCGTGCGAGCGCAAAAACAGAACTACCGCAGTCGTGACTGGAAGCCCCAGACTATGTGTGCGTAGGACACATCGAGTCGGGGCTGAAGGGACAGCGAGACACCGCGGCGCAACGGAGCGGTGCAGGAGCACATGGACATGCGCGTGCGAATAGCCACTACGTCCGATTGCGCACTAAAATTAACTTAAATTATAGGTTTATTAAGCACAGATGTCAAGCCGTCTCAGGTCTCCGCGACAAAGTGATACAACCGGCTGACCGCATCGCCCCAGAAATCCTTGAACAGGAAGCCGCCGCGCATCAGCAGCTCACCGCGGAATCGCTCACCGGTCTCCTCCAGCACATACACCGCCGCGGGATCCAATCCACGCAGCTTCAGCTTCCGGCTGTGGCAGTTCGGCACACCGCGCACCTGCACATACGTGACCAGCGCCTCCGACGCATCCTTCGCGGCAACCATATAGCAGTCATGCGTACCATTTTCTGAAAAAGACGCGATCCTGTAATAATCACCCTCGCGGATCAGCGCATGATATTTGTGATACATCTGCGTCTGACCGGCAATCTTGGCACGATCCTCGGCAGGGATCCGCGTGATATCCAGCTCATAGCCGAATGTACCGGCAAGCGCCACATGTCCGCGCGTTTCAAACGGAGTCACGCGTCCGACCGCATGATTCGGGCAGTCGCTGACATGCGCACCGATCGCAGACAGCGGATACAAAAGTGCTGTACCCTCCTGAATAACCAGCCGCTCAACGGCATCCGTATCATCCGAGCACCAGATCTGCGGACTGTAATAAAGCATGGCAGGATCAAACCGCGCACCACCGCCGGAGCAGTTTTCGAGCAGAAGCTCCGGAAACTCCGTGACCAGCCGCTCCTGCAGCTCATAAACACCGAGCACATAGCGGTGGAACAGCTCCTGCTGATGCGCACTGTCCAGATAGCTGCTGCCAAGATCACTAAGCTGACGGTTCATATCCCATTTTACATAATCGATCGGTGCACTGCGTAAGATCCGCGCCACCGACTCATACGCATACTCCCGCACCGCAGGGTTCGACAGATCGAGCACATACTGCTGACGGCTCATCGTCGCACGCCGCCCCTCAATGTGGATCGCCCAGTCAGGATGCGCGCGGTAAAGCTCAGAATCCGGCGAGATCATCTCCGGCTCAAACCAGATACCGAATTTCATGCCGAGCTTTTTCACCTCCGAAACAAGATGCGCCAGACCGCCCTGCAGCTTCTCCTCATTCACGACCCAGTCACCGAGCGAGCAGTTGTCCGCATTCCGCTTTCCAAACCAGCCGTCATCCATGACAAGCATCTCGATCCCGTCCTTTTTTGCCTCCCGCGCGATGTTTAAGAGCTTCTCCGTATCAAAATCAAAATAGGTAGCCTCCCAGTTATTGATGAGGATCGGGCGCTCCTTATGCAGATACGGACTGCGGATCATGTGTCCGCGGTAAAAATCATGCAACGAGCGCGTCATTTTACCAAGACCCTGATCGGAAAAAACGAGCACGACCTCCGGTGTCTGAAATGCCGCACCTGCGTCCAACTGCCAGCAAAATTCCTCCGAATGGATACCCATGACCATGCGCACCGAATCAAACTGCGTCCGCTCCACCTGCGCGATGAAATTGCCGGAATAGACAAAATGCATACCGTACACCGTTCCCTGCTCCTGCGTCGTTTCCGGTGTCACGAGCGCAAGGAACGGATGCTCCTGATGACCTGATTCGCCCTTCGCAGAGGAAACGAGCTGCTTGCCGTAGCCGACCGGACGGCGCTCAATGTGTCGCTCTCTCGCCCACGAGCCGTGCAGGGTCAGCATCTCAAAATCCTCATTGTCCATGTCCAGACACGCACTGTACACCTTTTCGAGCCGGACACTCTCCGTGCCGCAGTTTTCGATGCGCACGCTCCGCGTGATGATATCCTCGGCAAAAAAGACCGAATATGACAGCGCGAGCTGCAGGTGCAGCACCGGATCCTCGCAGATGATCGTGAGCGTCTGCACCTCTGAGATGCTTCCAAAGGATGCCGGAAGCCCTTCGAGCTTCGGCTTGCCGTCATGGATCACATGGGAACGGTAAAAAAACTCACTGCCCATGCAGCCGTCGGCATTCCGTACATTGATGCAGCTTTCCCGATAATCACCGATACCACCGGACGGATATTCCATCGAAAAAAAGTCTAGGAATGACGACTTTTCACGCTCATTCTGCTGCGGCGTATACGGCGGCTCCTCCATCCGCAGCAGATAACGGGCATCGGACGAATGCAGCCGCGCACCGTAATACACATGACCGACATAACCCTCCGGTGTCACACCAATGAGGTAGCTCGTCTGTGCCGTGTCCAGCTTAAAGATCATATTTTTTTCATCAAAAAAGATTCCCATCTCATTTTCCTCCTCAGCTCTGGGCGGTCATCGCCTGCTCCAGTGCGTCTAATTGTGCCGCGGCATCCTCCAGCGAGCTGCCTTTTACACCAAAATAATACTTGATCTTAGGCTCTGTGCCGGACGGACGTACACAGCACCATGCATCGTCACTCAGCTCATAATACAAAACGTTCGATGTCGGGAGTCCGGTCGGCATGACCGCTCCGGTCGAAAGCTCCGTCCGCGTATCTGACTGATAATCGCGCACGGCGAGCACCCGATGTCCGGCAAGCTCCTTCGGCGGGTTGCTGCGGTAATCCGTCATGCGCTGTGCGATCTGCTTCGCGCCCTCCATGCCCTTCAGCGTCACCGTCGCCAAGCCTTCCTTATAATATCCATACCGCTCGTACAGGTCACACATGGCATCCCACAGCGTCTTTCCCTGCATTTTATAAAAGGCTGCCACCTCACACAGCATCATCACGGCAACACACGCATCCTTATCCCGCGCATAAGTGCCGGCAAGACAGCCGTAGCTCTCCTCCAGTCCGAACAGATACGTGTGGCTGCCGCTCTCCTCAAAGCGTTTGATCTGCTCACCAATATACTTAAATCCGGTCAGCACCTCGATACAGTCCGTGTCATACGCCTTCGCCAGCGCCTTTCCCATATCCGTCGTAACGATCGTTTCCACCAGCGCCGGATGCTCCGGCATCTGACCCATCGCCGTGCGCTCACGCAGGATATACTCTGCGATCAGCATACCGGACATATTGCCGGTAAAGCTCACATATTCACCGGTAGCGGTATCCTTCGCATACACGCCCAGACGATCCGCATCGGGATCCGTCGCCAGCACGAGATCCGCATCCACCTTCCGCGCCAGTGCGAGCGCAAGCTCCCACGCATGTGCATCCTCCGGATTCGGATAGGCGACCGTCGGAAACGTGCCATCCGGCTTTTCCTGCTCGTCTACGACGTACACCTGCGTAAACCCAAGCTCCCGCAGCACCCTGCGCACCGGAATATTTCCGGTGCCGTGCAGCGGCGTGTAAACGATACGGATATCCGATGCCGCTTTTTTTATGATCTCGGGATGGATGCTCTGCTCCTTCAGCTTCGCGAGATACCGCTCATCAAATTCCGTGCCGATCACCTGATACAAGCCCTGCACGCGTGCATCCGACTCCTCCATCGTCCGAACGTCT
>CAZERX010000089.1:1160-8552 GCA_964515045.1 uncultured Eubacterium sp. | reverse complement strand
AGAAATGTGTGATCGTAGTTACACACAGTAAGGAACTGGCAGAGGAAGCGGATGAAGTGATTTTGTTAAAGAATGGAAAGATCAAAAGAGAAACTTTTACATAATCCCAATGATTTTTCCCCCGATATATGGTAAAATGTGTGAGTCATCATTACAAACGCAAAGATAAAAACGCAATGCACGAAATATGTGCTAGAGCTGGTAGGTAGCCCAGCCGTCCTATTTTGATAGGGTAAGTAACCTGCCCCTCCGGGTTGTCCATTCTTTGTCCATTTATTTTAGGAGGGAAAAATATGGGCAGAGCAAGTGGAAAGCTGACGGTATTTTTTGAAGCTCCGTTCTGGGTCGGCATATTTGAACGGATCGAGGATGGGAAGCTGTCTGTGGCTAAGGTGACCTTTGGTGCAGAGCCGAAGGATTACGAGGTGCAGTCCTATATCCAAAAATACTATTCCGGCTTGACGTTCAGTCCGGCTGTTGACACTGTTGTAAAAGAAATGAAACGGAATCCCAAGAGGATGCAGCGCGAGGCGAAAAAACAGATGCAGGAAACAGGCATCGGTACGAGATCGCAGCAGGCATTGAAGTTACAGCAGGAACAGAGCAAGCAGGAGCGCAGGGTAAAGACCCGCGAACGAAAAGAAGCGGAGGAAGCGCGACTGTTTGAGCTGAAACAGCAAAAGAAAAGGGAAAAGCACAAGGGGCATTAGTCCCTTGGCTTTTTCATTTTTAGGAAATATGACAGAGCTGCCGGCTCGGAAGTGACGGATCCTTACCTTGACAAGATCCGAGCAGGGTTGTATATTAAATATGATTATTTGAATTATATATTTTAGAATGTAAATACACGGATCAGGAGAAACATATGATGAGTAAATACAAAGCACTTTGGGAGTATATAAAGGATCGTGGGAAGGATGAGCTTTTACTGACCTTTGAGGAGATCGGAAAGATTGCCGGCGTTCCGCTCGATCACTCTTTTTTGCAGTATAAAAAGGAGCTGACGGAATACGGTTATGAGGTCGGAAAAATTTCCATGAAGGCACAGACGGTATTTTTTCGGAGGATAGAGGAGCAGGCATGAAGCATAGATGGATGAAAACAGATCAGATATTTCGGGTGTTTGCAGTGTGTGCGATACTGATTTTTGGCTCAGTATCAGCAGGCTGCGGTACAGGCAGCACATTTTCAGGAGATAAAGTGTCCAATGAGGATGCATTTTATATGGATTATTCCGCGTTCAACCGGCAGGAGTATGCGGATATGGAGCTTGCGTCGGGAGATGCGCTGCGGGTTTCCATCGCGCAGATGTCGGGCACGGTGGATCTGACGATCGGTGTGGATGGCAAAGATCCGGTCTATGAAGGAAATGGTCTGACGGTCGCGGATTTTACCGTCAATATCTCAGAGAGCGGCACTTATCGGATCACCGTGACCGGACATCGGGCAGCAGGAAATGTCAATTTTCAAAAGAAACACTCAGATCAGCCACAAAAAAGTGGCTGATCTTTTTGACTTTTTGTGTATCTCATTCGTTATACCGTATAGATGGAGGAAATAGGGATTTGATTGACGGATATTACATACACCGCGCGCAGAACGGTGACAGGCGTGCACTTGACAGGTTCATACGGCGGCATTACGACGAGATCTATACTTATTGCTTTCATCATGTGCAGGATCAGCAGACAGCAGAGGATCTGTGTCAGGAAACGTTTATCCGGATGCTGGAGCATATCAGTGAGTATCAGCACTACGGCAGATTTTTGAATTACCTGTATGTGATCGCCGGCAATCTGTGCAGGGATCATTACAAAAAGAAAAAGCCGAGTCTTTACGACGAAATTCCGGAACAACTGATGCAGACGGATTCGGACGAGGAAAAGCTGCTGCTGCGCACGCTGGTCGAGGGGCTTCCGGAGCAACTGCAGGAGGTGATCATCCTGCGGTTTTATCAGGACATGAAATATCAGGATATGGCTAAGATCCTGCAGATCAGCAGCTCCGTGGCGAAATACCGCGTGAAAAAAGCGGTTTCCATGCTGCGGGAGGAGCTGGAAAGGAGTGAAACAGATGAATGACCGACAGTTGATGAAAAAAATGCGGGAGCTTTCCGCAGAGCAGCCGCCCATCCGCGCAGACGAAAAAGAGCGCGTCATCGCAGCCGTTCTGCAGCACGATATTCCGATCCGAAAAAAGGCGGGATTCGCAGAATTTGTGCTGACACAGATACGGTTTTTGGATCGGCTGGTGCTGGTCTGGCAGGCACTGTGGCTGGTATTTTTCGTTTTGGCAATGGAGAACGGACAGCTTTTACACATTGAAAATGAGGTGCTGTGCATCCTTTCCATGTCGCCGCCGATCCTGCTTCTGCTGAGTGTGGAGCAGATCTCACGTATTTACAGCCGCAGTATGTTAGAGATCGAATATGCGACGAAATATTCGCTGAAAACCGCGGTGATGGGGCGGATGCTCCTGCTTGGCGCGATCAATGGTATCGTGCTGATCAGTGCAGGCATCCTCGCGGGTATTATGACTGATCTGCGGGCGGGAACACTGGTGGTGTATGGTTTCACGCCGTTTATCGTTCTGACGTTCCTGCTGCTTTTTCTGATGAAAATCAGGAACGGAGAGCAGCTCATGTATGCGGGCATCGCGGGCTATCTGCTGCTCCTTGTCCTGATCCTGTTTGGCAGAAATGAGTACGTGAACGTATTTGATCCGGCTTACGAGCCTGTCTGGATGGCATTTTTGACAGCAGGCGTGATCGGTACGGTCTATGAAACACGAAAATTGAGTCATGTGCTGGAGCATTTTGAACACATGACAGCGTAATGGAGGAAGAGATGTTATTACAGATTGACAGAGTCACAAAGCAATATAAGAGCAAGATTGCCGTTGACCGCGTGAGTGTGACGCTAAAAAACGGCATTTATGGGCTTTTGGGCGAGAACGGCGCGGGAAAAACGACACTGATGCGCATGATCTGCGGGATCATCGAGCCAAGCAGCGGAGAGCTTCGGCTGGATGGGGCAGATATTTTGAAAATGGGAGAGAGCTATCGGGAGCTTTTGGGCTATCTCCCGCAGGATTTTGGCTATTACCCGAACTTCACGGCAATGGAATTTATGCTGTATATCGCATCCTTAAAGGGTCTGACGCGTACATTTGCAAAAAAACGGAGTGCAGAGCTGCTGCGTCAGGTCGGACTGGAGCATGAGGCAAAGCATAAGATCAAGACATTTTCCGGCGGTATGCGTCAGCGGCTCGGCATCGCACAGGCACTTTTGAATGAGCCGAAAATACTGGTGCTCGATGAGCCGACGGCGGGGCTTGATCCGAAGGAGCGTGTCCGTTTCCGAAAGCTGATCGCGGAGCTTGGAAAGGATCGGATCGTCATTTTATCGACGCATGTGGTGTCAGACGTGGAAGCGATCGCGGATCAGATCCTTATCATGAAGCGTGCACAGATCATTTCCAAGGGCACGGTGGAGGAGCTGGAGCAGATGATCACCGGACGTGTGTGGAGCTATGTTGGAACGGATCAGGAGGAATCCATGATCGAGGAGCAGTATCTGATCGCCAACATGCATCACTATAACGGTCAGACAGAGTATCGGATCATCGCGGAGCAGCAGCCGTTTCCCACAGCAGAGGAGCTGCACGGTACGCTGGAGGATCTGTATCTGTACATTTTCAAGGAACATATCACGGAGGAAACGGAAAGATGAAATATATGATCGGTTATGAATGGAAAAAGATATTCAGCCGCAGGTTTAACATACTCGCCATGCTGGCGGGATATGCACTGGCGCTGATCTGTACCTTTAACTATATCTATCAAGAGTCGTATTTTGATCCGCAGACGGAGGAATATGTCGATGGGATACAGGCATTTGAGCAGCAGCGGCACGATGAGCATATGCGGACGGAGGTGCTGAGTGAGGAATATGTGACAGAAGTCGTTCGGGATGTGCAGGCAAATGGGACTGGGGATCTCGAATCCGATGAGGCATATATCAATGTGCTGCGTCCGAATTATCCGATGCTGAACCTGATCAGCAAAAACTATACGGATATGAGAGATGATACGGACTTTAACGTCTTAAATCAGATCGACACAAAAAACGGCATCGGCTTTTATGAGCGGCGCATCGAGAAGCTGTCCGATTATCTGAACCTTGATTTTTCCTTCGGAAATTACTCCGAAGCGGAGAAGGAATACTGGATGGAAAAGGAACAGAGCGTGCAGACACCGTTCGCATGGGGTGATTTCAGGATCGCTGATAAAGCGGCGGATCTGATCTCAGTCATGTTTTATTTTCTGTTTGTGATCGGTGTATGTATCGCACCGGTCTTTGCATCGGAATATGAGACCGGCGCGGATGCGCTGCTCCTCACGACAAAATACGGAAAAACCCGTCTGATCCTTGCAAAAATAGCTGCTGCCGTGCTGTTTGGTATCGGCTATGCCGTTCCGGTCATCGGGCTTTGCGCTGCATTGATCGGCTGTTCGGTCGGATTTTCCGGCATGGAGCTTCCGGTGCAGCTTTGGGAAACGACGATCCCTTATGACTGGAGCATGGGAAAAGCAGTGCTTGTCAGTATGGCACTGATGCTTCTGGTCATGCTGACCTTTACACTGTTTACACTGATGCTGTCCGCGCGCTGCCGTTCGGCGATGATCTCGCTTGCCATTGGTGTTGTAGTGATCATTGCGCCTTCATTTTTCCCGATGAGCAAAAATTATCGGGTGTGGAATCAGATCAATTATCTGTTTCCGGTGCGGCTGATCTCGATCAAGGATATTTTGCGGGCGTTTAACAGCTACCAGTTTGGACCGGTGATCCTATCCTATCTTGGGATGATCGTGATCGTTTATCTCATTGTGAGTTTGATCAGCCTGCTCGGTATCAGAGGCGGTTTTACAAAGCGTTCGTGATATGCTATAATCTCCAAAGATTGGGGTGATCCCCTGTGGATTGGAGGGAATTGTGATGAAAGCGACCGTAATTGTGGATAACATCGCGTCAGACGGTATTTCCGGTGAATGGGGACTGTGTATCCTTATTGAATATGAAGGACAGCGGATCCTGCTGGATACCGGTGCATCAGGACTTTTTGCAGAAAATGCGAAAAAATTGGGTGTTTCGCTTGAACATATGGACTACGCCGTACTTTCACACGCGCATTATGACCATGCGAACGGCATGGAACAGTTTTTCAGAATGAACCCGCACGCGTGCTTTTATATGCAGGCAGCGTGTGCGGCGAATTGCTATCATAAAAAGGGATTGCTGCCGAAATATATCGGCATCCCGAAGCATATTATGAGCAGCTTCGCGGATCAGATCCGTCTGGTTGACGGCGATCGGAAGCTGTCGGATGGCGTTTTTCTCGTTCCGCACAAGACAGCGGGCTTAGAGCAGCTTGGAAAACGTGAAAAAATGTACCGCAGGGAGGGACTGCGCTTCCGCTATGATGATTTTTCGCATGAGCAGAGTCTGGTCTTTGAAACGGCGCAGGGGCTTGTGATCTTTAACGGCTGCTGTCACGGTGGTGCGGCGAACGTGATCCGTGAGGTCTCCGAGACATTTCCGGACAAAAGGGTGTATGCGCTGATCGGCGGTTTTCATCTGTATAATAAAACGGAGGAGGAAACGCGCGCGCTTGCCCGAAAGATCCGCGAGACCGGTATCCGTTATGTCTGCACCGGTCACTGCACCGGAAAGACAGCGTATGGGATCCTGCAGGAGGAGCTGGGCGATACGCTGCATATGCTCCATGTGGGACTTGAGATGGAATTTTGATAAAAAAATGCCGAACGGAAAAACCGTCCGGCGTTTTTTGCTTCTATTATAAATATAAATATCAGTTCTGATCTGTTTTTTTCTGATACTCCTGATATTCTGCGGTCGGCATTTCCAGTCCGGTGTACAGCTTGTAGGCGGCTGCGCCCTGCCAGAGCAGCATTCCCTTACCGCCGACTGTGATGCAGCCGGCTTCCTTTGCTTCGCGCAGCAGCTTCGTTTCGATCGGATCATAGACGACATCTGCGACAACGAGTCCTTCACGGAACATGGAGCGGTCTATGAGTGAAACGTCCTCATGCGGCTTCATGCCTGCGAGCGTGCCGTTTACGAGAATGTCGGATGATGCGATCTCTGCGCGCAGCCGTTCCTGATCCTCCAGACAGTATACGTTCACGGTGCAGTCCGGTACTTCGGCAGCGAGCTTTTCTGCAGTCGAACGCGCCCGATTGAGAAACGGATCGTCAGGATTAAAGATCGAGATGGATGCTGCACCGTCCAAGGCACACTGCACCTGTATGGCGGTTGCCGCGCCGCCTGCTCCGAGCACGACCATTTTTTTCCCTTTTACATCGACACCGTGCTCCTTTAAGTTCCGAACAAAGCCGGTTCCATCGGTGATATGTCCGATGAGCCTGCCGTTTTCATTGACGATCGTATTGACCGCACCGACGATGCGCGCTGCCGGAGACAGCTCATCCACGCACTGGGCAGCTTTGTTTTTGCAGGGCATGGTCACGTTGCAGCCGCGCATGTGAAACAGCCGCATCGCATCCAGCGCTGCCGGTACTTCATCCTCTTTGATATCAAATGCCATGTATGCGTAATCCAGATCGTGATAGCGAAAGCTGAAATTATACATATCCGGTGAGCCGGAGTGTCCGACCGGACTGCCGATCAGTGCGAGAAGTCCGGTTGTTCCTTTGATCCTTGGTTCCATTGTTCATTCCTCCATTTCTGATCCTGCGCTGAGTGCGTTTAGGATCTCCGTGCAGATCTCAGCGGCATTTTTTCCGTCCGTATGGATGGTGATGTCGGCAGCAGCCTCGTACCGGCTGCGGCGTTTTTCCATCAGCTCGCTGATATATCCTACGGTCTTATTCTGTTCGAGCAGCGGACGGTCGTGGCTGTCCTTTACGCGTTCATAGATGGTCTCAGGCTTTGCATCCAGCAACACGATCTTACCGCTTTTTCGCATTTCCGCAACGTTGCAGTCACGCATCGGTGTGCCGCCGCCGCAGGAAATGACGGTGTGCGACTGTGTCTGAAGCTCACAGAGCAGCGCCGTTTCCAGATTGCGGAAATATTCCTCTCCGTGCACTTCAAAGATCTTGGGAATGGTCATCCCCTCGCGCTCTGCGATCACGGCATCCATTTCGATGACCTGCATCCCATAGGTACGGTGCATATGCTCGGAAACGGTCGATTTTCCGCTTCCCATAAAGCCGATCAGAAAGAGATTGCCGCTGAAACGTTCATTTTCTGTACTCATAAGTGTTTGATAAAACTCCTTTACTTTATCGCTTTAACTTGCTGACTTATGCATTATAACACGAAATGTAAGGGTGTGCATCATAATTTC
>CAZERX010000089.1:0-1060 GCA_964515045.1 uncultured Eubacterium sp. | reverse complement strand
ATTATTTATGGAACAAACGGAGGTATTTATGGACAGCGAAAAACAAAAGAACATTTCCGTGGAAAAGGATGCAGCCCCTTCCACCATTCTATTCGCATCGCTCGTAGCAGTGGCCTTGCTCGTGACGGAGATCTATCTCGTTATGGCAGCACCGCATCTTTTACCCGCGATCGCAGTGGTCGGCATCATGGTCGTTGCCTGCGCATACGCAGCCATTTCAGTTGCATTGAAAAGAATGCAGAAAAATGAACATGAGCGGGCGGAGCAGTATGCATCCATCTTAAAATCAGAGAAAGCGACTTATCTGCTGATCCGTAAATATTGTGATGAGATCGAGGAGCAGATGGCGCTCATGGAAAATAAGCTCATTGATCCGTATCAGGATGTGCTGGCAGCGCAGAAGGCGACTGCTAAGCTCACCATCAACCGCAATAAGGAGCATACGGACGCGCTGATGAACTCAAATGACCGGCTCGCAGAGGTGGTAGCCGGACTGGAGCAGCGGATCAGTGCTTTGTCCGCGGAGATCGAGGCAGAGCGTATGGGTGCACCCGCAGATGACAGCGGAGAGATCCTGCAGAAGCAGACGGCGCTTGCTTCTCAGCTCCGTGAGATGGAGCTTGGTCTGAAAAATGAGCTGCTGCAGGCGGTCAATCAGATCACAAGCATTACACCGCAGGTCGTGATGGCACCGCAGATGACAGCATCGCAGCCTGTTATGCCGCAGTCTGAGCCGGACGAGCTTCCGGAGCAGCCGCCGATGGAGGAGCCGGATGCATTCGCGGAACCGGAGCTTTCGGAGCTGCCGGATCTGGAGCCGTTGCCGGAGAGTGAGGCAGAGGAGCCTGCTGTACGTGAGAATTTACTGGATGTTGAGCCTCAGGTTATGGAGGAGCTTGGACCGATCGAGCTGCCGGATATGGATCCGGACAGTGATGCCATCTTAAACGGTATTGAATCAGAGGAGCTTCCGAGCCTTGAGCCGGAGCTTACCGAATCACAGATCCGTGAGACCCTGTTGGATCAGCAGTTGCCACCGTTAGAGGAAGCTGCTGCAGAT
>CAZERX010000088.1:0-8564 GCA_964515045.1 uncultured Eubacterium sp. | reverse complement strand
AGCCCCGACTCGATGTGTCCTTCGCACACATAGTCTGGGGCTTCCGGTCACGGCAATGGAGCTTTTTTCTTTTCGCTCGCACGGACGCGGCGCAAAAGTCGCGTCTGACCGGAGTCGTTGTTTTCTCCGCCGCTACGGTACAGCGGCAGTCCGTATGGTGGCGGCAAGCCAGCCGTGCGGAGTGCACATGTTTCAACTGCGATTTTTGCCCGACCGAGCAAGCCCCACCCGCAAGTTCTGCACTTCGCCGGATAGGGCGCGACGAGGGAAAGGGCAACCGAGCAGTGAAAGATGTGCATCCGCAGGCTGATGTTACGGCGCAACGGAGTGACTGTCAGAGCCGCCGATCCTCCGAATAGCACCGTGCACCGCCCCTACATACCAACCAAGAAAGGACACCTGCCATGACCACCGAATTACTCTATGTGATCGTACTCTCCATCGCATCCCTCATCATCTTATTCTTCCTCACAAAGCTCATGGGCTACCGCCAGATGTCGCAAATGAGCCTGTTCGACTACATCAACGGCATCACCATCGGCTCCATCGCCGCAGAAATGGCGACCAATCTGGAGGACTACCACCGACCGCTCGCCGCAATGATCATCTACGGACTCGCCGCCGTCTGCCTGTCACAGCTAGCCGGCAGATCCATCCGTGCGCGCCGCTTTCTGAACGGCAAACCGCTCGTGCTGCTGCAAAACGGCACACTTTATGAGGAAAACCTAAAAAAAGCCAAGATCGATCTGAACGAATTTTTAGAGCAGTGCCGTGTGAGCGGCTACTTCGACGTATCACAGCTTCAAACCGTACTGTTAGAAGGAAACGGCAGACTGAGCTTTCTGCCGAGATCAGCGGAACGCCCCGCCACACCAAAGGATCTCGGACTCACCGTCGAAGCAGATGAGCTGACCAGCGTTCTGATCCTCGACGGAAAAGTCATGGAGCAGAATCTCCGACACAGCGGCAAAGAAAAAAAGTGGCTCACCGCCCAGCTCCGCGGTCAGGGCTTGTCCGACCCGAAGCAGGTGCTGCTCGCCACCTGTGACATCCATGATACACTGACCGTATTCGCCAAAAACGCCGGCGAACACGCGACCGATCTCCTCGACTGACCACTAGTAGGAGATCACCTCTGCGCCGTCCTCCGTGACGAGCACCATATACTCCCACTGCGCAGACGGCATCCCATCCTGCGTATACGCCGTCCAGCCATTTGCATCATCAATGTAAATATCCTCTTTTCCCATGTTGACCATCGGCTCGATCGTAAACATCATCCCCGGCACGAGCAGCATCTCCTCGCCCCGTCTGGAATGATAACCGACCCACGGATCCTCATGGAACTCCAGTCCGACACCGTGACCACCGATCTCACGCACGATCGAATAACCGTTTCCATAGGCGTGATCATGCACAGCCTGTGCCATATCACCGAGAAAGCCAAACGGCTTCACCTCGGCAAGCCCACGGTCGCAGCACTCCTTCGTGATCTCAACCAGCCGCTTTTTCTCCGGACTGACCTCTCCGATGCAGAACATCCGCGAGGAATCCGAGAAATAACCGTTTAAGATCGTCGAGCAGTCCACATTGACAATGTCGCCCTCCTGCAAGACCACCGATTCATCCGGTATGCCGTGGCACACCTGCTCATTTACGGAAGTACATACGCTTTTCGGATAGCCTTGATAATTCAACGGTGCGGGGATCCCGCCCATCTTTGTCGTAAGGTCATACACCCAGTCGTCGATCTGCTGTGTCGTGATGCCCGCCCGAATATGCTCACTCACATAGTCAAGCACTGCGATATTGATCTTGGCACTCTGCCGGATGCCCGCGATCTGATCCGGTGTCTTTATGATCGAGTGATCCGGAACGATATGCCCTTCATCCTGTATGCGCTGGATCTTTTCATCCATCGCCATATGACACTGCTTGTATTTTTTTCCGCTCCTGCACCAGCAGGGATCATTCCTGCCGATCTTCACCGCCTTGGCGGATCCCAGATTGCGATTGATATTCATTTTATTTCTGCTCCTTTTTCTGTTCCAAGGTCACACGCCCCATGGAGATCCCCTCCCAGACGCGATTTCTGATCTTGTAAGTATGCTCTTTTATGATCTCCTCATAAACCATGCCGCCGAGCTGACAGTCCTCCGGCTCGACATCCTCCATCGCTGCGTACAGCTCCTCATATTTCTGCGCCAGCGCCATCCGCAGGATATCCTCCGTCAGCTCCTCCTTTGTGATCCCGAGTGCCTGCTGCCCGTACTCACCCAGATCCATCCAAAAATCCTCGCTGCACTGCGTCGCATAGTCAATCTCATCCTGCTCCAGCGAAAGCTCCAGCTCCGTTGCTTCCGCATAAAAAATAAAATCATGGATGGCGAGGTTCATTGCCTCCTGTCTGGCGCGCACGCGCGTAAAATGTCCGTTCATATGCGTATTCCAGTATTTTTCGGGATCTTTTTCATCATAAAGCAGCGCCTGCTGCTGGATCGTCTGCTCCTCATAAGCGATGTAAAATGCAAGCGCCCTAAGCGGATAATCCGTTCCGTCCAGCGTGAGCACCGTATCATCCAAATGCTCGGAAAATACGATCGTTTCCTGTCTGGCACCGCAGCCGCAGGTGCCGGTCAGTACGCTGCACAGCACGAGCAGCACCGCCAGCGTGCGTTTTAACGTCCGTTTCATCATAATACCCGCCGTACCGCGAGGATCGTGCGGTAAGTCGCCGTCTGCGTCGCAATGCCGACCGCGGAGCTTTGTGCGCCGACGATCCTGCCGCCGCCGATATAGATCGCCACATGTCCGCTGTAGCAGATCAGATCACCGGGCTTAGCATTGCTGTAGCTCACGCCCTGTCCGCAGCTCCGCAGCGAGTAGGAGCTGTGCGGCAGACTGATACCGAAATGCCCGAATACACTCATAACAAAGCCGGAACAGTCACAGCCGTTCGTCAGACTCGTGCCGCCCCATACATACGGATTTCCGACAAACTGCATCGCATAGTCAACGACTGTCTGACCGCTGACATTCGTCCGGTAATCCGGATCTGCACCGCCGTCATCCGAGCCGGAGCTGCGGGAACCGGAGCTGCCCGAGCTGCTGTCCGACGAGCCGGAGTTGTTCTGCTGCTGCTGTTGCTGCTGTTGTTGCTCCTGCTGCCTGCGCTGTTCCTCCTCCTGCCTGCGGCGTTCCTCCTCCTGCTGTCTGCGCCGTTCCTCCTCGGCGATCCGCGCCTCCTCAGCCACGATGATATCATTCTGCCGGTCGATCGTTTCCTTGTACTGCTTCGCCAGAGCCTCCGCCTGTGCGAGCTTCGTGTCAAAATCACTCATTGTCGCACGCTTCGCGCTGAGCATCTGCTCTAACTCCTTGGACTGATGCTCCTGATTTTCCTTCAGCTCGATCATGTCCTTCTGCTCCTGCTCCAGCGTATCCTTGAGCGTCGCCACCTGCGTCACGGTCTCCTGATACTCCGTGAGCATGTTGCGGTCGTATTCATAGATCTGATTAAAATACTCCACGCGGTTCAGAAAATCCGCCATGCTTCCCGCTCCCATCAGGGACTCGATCAGCGCATTGTCGCCGCGCTCGTACATAAAACGGATGCGCGTTTTCATGCTCTCATACTGCCGCTTTTCCGTTTCCTTCGCCTCTGCAAGATCCTTCGTCGCCTGCTCGATATCAGCCTCCTTCTGACTGATCTCATCCCCCAGCACCTCAATGTCCAAAAGCAGTGCCACCAGCTCAGAATCGAGTGCATCGATCTCCTGCTGCAGGCTGTTCTGCTCCTTTTCAATATTTGAAATGGTACTGTTCGTCTGGTTTAACTGCTCGTTCGCCTCGTTGATCTTATCCTGTGCATCACGGATCGTAGATGCCTGCGTACCCTGCGACATGCCGAGCGCCAGCGCTGCAACGAGCGCCGCCGCGGTCAGTCGTCTGCCGTTTCCCATTCTTACCATTCTGTCCTCCTGTCCGTAAACCTATCCTCCGGCGCAAAAATCTCCGCGCCAAGATCTCATAGAAAAGCCTTCTCATCCCTATCAGACAAAACTTCCCACATGGAGTATAACACGTCAGTCACGGAATTTCAATGCGCGGTTGACATTTCCGCACCGGTCGTTGCAGGATCTGTTTTTACAAAAAAACGGCATTTTACGGATGCATCGTCACAAGCATCAGCCGGTCGCCCGCCTGCACGGCATCCGTTTCCAGATGATTCCATTCCTTTAGCTGATGCACGGAAACCTGCGCGGCTTTGGCGATATCCCACAGCGACTCACCGTTTTGTACGATATGACCGACCATGCCTGCGCGGTTCTGCCGTTCTGCCGCAGGCTCCTCCGTGCGCACGGCACAGATATTCGGAACGGTCTGCGCTTCAAAAATGATGGCACAGAGCCGGATCTGCGCCTTGCATTCCACCTGACTCTGATCCGTCAGAGTCGTCGTAAGCTGGTCGATCCCTGCCTCCAGCTCATAGCTCACGTTCATCCGCGACGGATCCAGCTCCGGCACCTCCACGGCTTCCTGAAATGGCAGCACGCGGTCTACGGTCACGAGCGGTGCTTCATCATCCGCCGCGATATAAAGCAGGCGCAGACGCAGGATTCCGGACACCTCCAGCCCGCCCTCCGCAGGCGTGACCTCCTCGACCTGAACCTCTCCGGTACACGAGCAGACCTGCAGAACGCCTGCAGCCGCCTCCAGCTCCACACGCTCATTCAGCCGGAACCGCGAGTCATTCTTGATGAGCAGCCGCTGCAGGGTCACAGGCTCCCACTCGATCGCAAGCTGCCGGTCAGTCGCATAGGCATCCTGCAGGAGCGTGAGCCGCCGTTCCTCCCACAGCACGTATGACAGCTCCAGCACCGCTTCCATCTGGATCTGCCGCTCCTCGCCGTCAAAATCCTCCGCAGGCGTAAGCTCGCTGCCGGTCAGCCGCACGTTCACCCACGCGATCGTATCACTGTCCGCTTCGGGCACTTCCACCTCCGTCTGCACCGGAACGGCAAGCTCCAGACATTGCAGTTGTCCGTCCTCCTCTGCGCTGCGGTAGACCATATGTACAAAAAGCTCTCCGCCGAGCGTCAGCTTTTCCTCCTCACTGCGGCATTCGATCCCGCGCGGCTGGATGCAGTACCATAAGATTTCCTGTATCGCCGGCTTATTCGAGGGCAGTGTCAGCTCTGCGCGGACACGGCTTGTATCCTTTCTCTGACCGGACAGCTCCAGCGCATCTACATTCTGCGTGCGCACCTGTATCGTATCTGACTGTGCTGCATCCGTCAGCGCGACCGGAAGCTCATACACGCACGACCGGTGGAGCTGCAGGCGCAGTGTCAGCAGCGCGCGGACACCCAGCTTTCTGGAATTGATCAGTGTGATGGACAGATCCTCGATCTGCGGGGTCACCTGCACCGTATCCGATTCCTGCGCACCCTCCATGCGCACTACCTCCTGAAACGGCAGATCCCCGCCAAGCCTTGCAAAGCCGCCGTCTGCCGGATCACAGCGGTACAGCACGTCGAAATGCAGTGCCCCGCGCAGCCGCACGGTATCCGCACCGACCTTGATCTCATCAAAACGCACCTGCCCTTTTTCCCCGATGAGCTTTCGGATATCGGGCTGATATTCGGCGAGGTTATGATCGTCATCAAGCGTGATCTGCGTGAGTGCCCTGCCGCTCTCACAGAGCACATGGATCTGCTGCCGCTCACACGTTAAATATTCTGTTTCCATACAAAAAGACCTCCATGTTTGACTGCTTATCAAATAAGTATGCCAACACGAAGGCCTTTATGCATTTCTTTTGCATAAGTATGCCAACGCCCTTCCCGACGTTAGCAAAGTTTCATTCGGATATCTCTGGTAATGATATCAGTGTAGGAAAAGGACAGAAGCTGCGGTGGATTATTTCCATCGGTGCTGTCTACAAGAATGGTAAATACGCTCGGATAAGCATTCTGGATCACGCCCTCCTGAATATCAACCTTGTTGCGTCCACGATCCAACTGAATCACAACCTTGTTGCCGCAACGCTGATGCACGGATGCACGTACCTTGCTGATTTCAGATTGTTTCATCCCATTTCCTCCCTTATGCTGTTGTAATGAATTCTTTCCGTGCAAGTATACCACAATATCTAGTGTGGTGTCAACGAGCAAAAATCACTCAAACACAACATTTTGTTCATCTGCCAGCAGCTTCACCACTATATGTGGATGCGCACTTGTGGTCTGCGCCCCTGCTGTATCCCCACCTCCAACGAGCTGCGTATCAAGGTGGAGCCCCTCTGCATCACGGTACAGCTCCAACACCTGTATACTGCTGCCCGCGGGCTGTCTGCCGTAGCTGCGCACGATATACAGCGCGCCCGCGTCCGCATAGACGAGCTTCAGCTCCTCATCGCCTCCTGCGTCGATCCGCGCTGCCAGCTCCTCCGGCAGCTCCGCATCCGCCACCAGTGTATAATCCGGCTGTGTACGCGCACCTCCGTCCTCCGCTCCAGTGCCGCAGCCGCCGCACATTACGGCAAAAAGCAGTACCGCCAGCACATATCTCAGATAGTTCATCCGTCCTCCCCTTTCCTGTGATCCTTGCGATGTACCCTGTCACGATTTGCAGCCGGTGTGTTTTTATGGTATAATGATTGTGTGCGTCGACGTGCGCATCCGATGCTGCAAAGCATTCGATCCAAGATCAAACAGGTTACGATAAACTATATGAGAGGGATTGTATTATGATACGAATAATTTTAGTTTTATTTTTTGCGGTGCTCTTTCTGATCCTCGGCATCCCGTTTCTTTTCATTTTCTGGCTGATGGCGAAAAACGAACGCTACCGGCACACTGCCGCGCTCGCGCAGCTACGCATGGTCCAGTGGGCATTCCGCTGTATCAGTGCCTTATCCGGCGTACGTCTGACCGTCATTGGTGAGGAAAATGTTCCGAAGGACGAAGCCGTGCTCTACATCGGCAATCACCGCAGCGACTTTGACATCATCATTTCCTACGCGCGCTGTCCGGATCTGACCGGCTTCGTGTCCAAAAATAATATTGAAAAAGTGCCGCTGCTCGCCACATGGATGCGCCGTCTGAACTGCCTATTCATCGACCGCGATGACATCAAGCAGAGCATGAAGACCATCCTCGCAGGCATCGACAATGTCAAGTCCGGCATTTCCATGTGCATTTATCCCGAAGGCACGCGCGGCAAGGGCGCAGATGAGACCGATATGCTGCCGTTCCACGAGGGAAGCCTAAAAATTGCCAAAAAATCCGGCTGCCGCATCATCCCGATGGCGATCACCGGCTCAGCGGATATCTTTGAAGCACACAAGCCGTTCATCCGGCGGGCAGATGTCATCTTAGAATACGGCACACCGATCGCTCCTTCGACACTCACGCCGGAGGAGCAGAAAAAGCTCGGTGCATACTGCCAGTCCGTGATCGCAGACATGTTAAAAAAGCATCAGACCATGCGGGCATAGCCTGCATCCCACATATCAAAACCCGGAAAAAAGCTCCGGTAACGATTTCGTTACCGGAGCTTTTTCTTTTTATCCTGTCCTATCATCCTTCCGAGCCGTCTGCCGTCAGCGAAGCCACGATCCTTGGATAATCCATAAAATGCGAAGCCTTTACGAGTATCGTATCCTGCGGCCTGACAAACAGACGCAGCGCAGCCAGAAGCTCCTCGCGCGTTCCGTAATACAGCACCTCCGTCACTGTCGAATGCTCTGCCGCTCCGCGCGCCAGCTCCTTTGCGAGCGTTCCTGCCGCAAAGAGTACGTCGATCTGCCGTTCTGCCGCATACGCGCCGACCTCATAGTGCAGCCGCAGCTCATCCTCGCCAAGCTCTCCCATGTCACCGAGCACGGCGATCGTCCTGCCCTCGCCCTGTGCGAGCACATCAAGCGCCGCCTTCATCGACACCGGATTCGCGTTGTAGCAGTCATCAATGACCAGATAACCGTTCGCCTCGATCAGATTCGTTCGTCCGCTGATCGTGCGCGCCGCCTCGATCCCGCGACAGATCTCATCTGCCGAAAGTCCGAGCGCAAGTCCTGCGCCTGCTGCCGCCATCGCGTTATAGATATTGTGCGTTCCCGCGATTGAAACGTGCACGCGGCGCGTTTCATCCGGCAGATGCAGGTCAAAATCCAGTCCGCGGAGTCCGTGATCCTCCACTGCATCCGCATAAACCGCCCGTTTCTGGCTGTCGGATGCGCCCATTCCATAAAAGACCGGTGCCGTTCCGTGCACATCCGTGACCGTGCACAGCTTGTCGTCGTCGCCGTTCAGAATGACCGCCGCATCGTCCTCCATATAAGAAAAAACCTCTGTTTTCGCCTTTAGGATGCCATCCCGCGTGCCGAGATTTTCCAGATGGCAGATCCCGATATTTGTGATCACCATCACCTGCGGACGCGCGATCTCCGCGAGCCTGCTCATTTCTCCGAAATCGGAGATCCCCATTTCGAGCACAGCCACCTCATCCGTATCGCCCAGCGCGAATACGGTCAGCGGCAGTCCGATCTCATTATTAAAATT
>CAZERX010000087.1:0-8706 GCA_964515045.1 uncultured Eubacterium sp. | reverse complement strand
AGCCGTGCGACCTTCACGCGGGTGCCTACCTTTGCATCCTTTAACGTACTCATAGATTCCTCCTCTATTTTTCTAATATCATTCAAAACTCCTGCGCAGAGCGCATTGCCGTTACACCATGATCTTATTTGCCATATCCTTACCAAGTGCAACGCGCGAGTCCTTGACATTCACGATCATATTTCCGCCGACCTCAGACACGACCGTCACTGCGCCGCCAACCACAAAGCCGAGATTTTCCAAGAATTTTCTGGTTTCTTCCTTTCCGCCGACACGCTTGATCGTATTTTGTTCACCTTTTTTTGTCATTGTAAGCGGCATCATAGGTCTCCTTTCATTTCTGCTGTCATCAGCAACAATATCTCTTTCATGGTTAGTATAACCTCGTCGTAATTAGATGTCAATAACTTTTTATTTGCCAGACAAACAAATTTTAGGCATTGCAGATTTGTTTTTTTGTACATTTTGTGCTATGATACTCTCATATATGACACAAAAACTGACAGGAGGATCATAAATGGGACTTATCGTAAACGAATCCGCGGAAAACTATCTGGAAACGATTCTCATTCTGAGCAAACGGCTTCCGGTCGTCCGCTCCGTGGATATTGCCAACGAATTAAATTATAAAAAATCCAGCGTAAGCATCGCCATGAAAAATCTGCGCGAGAAAAATCACATTACGGTGACGGATGCCGGTTTTATCTACCTGACCGATGAGGGCAAACGGATCGCCGAGATGATCTATGAGCGGCACGAATTTTTGTCCGCATTTCTAGAAGGACTCGGTGTGTCACCCGAGGTGGCGGCTGAGGATGCCTGCAAGATCGAGCATGTGATCAGTCAGGAGAGCTTTGAAGCGATGAAGCGCAGTCTGGCAGCCAAATGACGGCTGTATTAAATAAGGAAAAACGCGCCTTGGCGCTCATTGACCGTTTGAAAAAGGAATACCCCGACGCGGGCTGCACACTGGATTATAACGAGGCTTGGAAGCTGTTAGTGAGCGTGCGTCTTGCCGCACAGTGCACCGATGCCCGTGTGAACGTGGTCGTGCAGGAGCTGTTCGCCCGCTTTCCATCCGTCGATGCGCTCGCCGCTGCCGATGTCGCAGATATCGAGGCGATCGTAAAGCCGTGCGGACTCGGTCACAGCAAAGCGCGTGACATCAGTGCCTGTATGAAAATGCTGCGCGACGAGTTCGCCGGACGTGTGCCGGAGGATTTTGATGCGCTGCTGTCGCTCCCCGGAGTCGGCAGAAAAAGTGCCAATCTCATCATGGGTGACGTATTCGGAAAACCTGCGATCGTCACCGATACGCACTGTATCCGGCTCGTCAACCGCATGGGGCTGATCGACGGCATCAAGGATCCGAAAAAAGTAGAAATGGAGCTGTGGAAGCTGATCCCGCCGGAGGAGGGCAGTGATTTTTGTCACCGCCTGGTCGCTCACGGCAGGGATGTCTGTACCGCACGCACCGCACCGCACTGCGACCGCTGCTGCTGTGCGGATGTATGCAAAAAAACCGGCGTGATACGCTGAAAAACGTATCTGCCGGTTTTCTTATGCCCTGCGTTCCTTATTTATACCGTGAATTTATCAACCTGCTGCTTTAAGCCTTCTGAGATCTCATTCAGATCACGTCCGGTCATATCCAGCCGCGTCGCACTGTCTGCGACATTTTCTGCCATTTCCATCATGTGTGTGCAGGTATTCAGCACCAGCTCGATAGATGCCGTCTGCTCCTCTGTCGTCGCCGCCATATCCGTCGCGATCGTATCCACCTGCTTCATTTCCTGCCCGATCTCATCTGATGCACGGACAATATCAGAAATATGGTCACGGATCCTCGCAAACGAACGGCTGACACCGTCTGCCTCCGTGTCACTTTTTTCAATGAGTATGATGTTGCCCTGCGCCTTTTCGGACACAGCTGCAACGAGCGCATCCAGCCGCTCGGTCGTTTCTATGATCTTGTGCACGGATGCCTCACTGCTGTCCGCAAGGCTGCTGATCTCACTCGCCACGACCGCAAAGCCCTTGCCCTGCTCGCCCGCACGCGCCGCCTCAATGCTCGCATTCAGCGACAGCAGATTCGTCTGCTCCGCGATCTCCTCGATCACGTTGACCATTTCATTGATGCCGTCAAGACCTGCTTTTACATCTGCGATCGCAGTCTGCAGCTCCTCTGAGGATATCGCCACATTATGGATGTGCGTCCGCATCTGCTGCATTCCCAGAATACCGTTTTCCGCATTTTCAGAGGTTTCCGTGATCATTCCGTTGACCGTATGGATGTTGTTTGACACATGCGTGACATTCGCCGCCAGCGTCGTCGCTCCGTCTGCCACCGTACCGATCGTGGCAGAAAGGTCATGCATGGCAGTCGTCAGATCCGTCATGGACTGCTTCTGCACCTCCGAGGTCTCCGTAATGTGCTCCGCTCCGCTCAGATTATTGCCCGCCTGCTGCTGCAGCGATCCGGTTGACTCCATGCACAGGCTGATGATCTCCCGCAGGGAAAGCGCCATCTGGTTCAACTGGCTGCCGATGCGCCCAAACTCGTCATTTTTCTGAATGTCCAGTGTATGCGTCATATCAAGATGATACATATGATCGATCATCGCTGATATTGCAGACAGCGGCTTCAACATGAAAAACATCAGCACGGAGATCACGACCGCCTGCAATACAAAGCCTGCGACCGAGGTTGCCGCCGTTTTTGCCGCCAGCGCGCCGGTCACGCCGGAAACATCGGACTCCGGCACAACGGACACCGTGATAAAATTCGTTCCGTCCACCTGCTCTAAATTATAGTAAAAACCGGCACATTCATTCAGCGCATCAAAGCTGCCTGCCGCGATGTCCGCTGCGATCTGCACAGACAATGCGTCCGTCTGCTCTGCGAGCAGCGCGCCGTTTTTCTCCGGCTCTCTGCCATTGCCGAATATCATGCCGCTGTATCCGTCCACAATGTAGACATAGCCGTTTTCCAGCAGTGTCTGCTCCTCTGCGATCTCCACGATTGTGTCGATCGGCAGATCCGCACTGACTACGCCGACAGCATTGCCGGACGCGTCTTTGATATTTGTATATATAGAAGCGATGTATGATCCGGTCATGCTGTCCAGATACGTCTCACCGAATGTGACCGTATCCGCCGCAATACCCTCGATGTACCACGGACGCTCCTTCATCACCCATTCCGGATCGTCCGGCTCCCACATTTTGTCAATGTATGTACCGTCCTCCAGTCCGCAATAAATGCCGTTCGGTATCGTCTCCGGATAGGCATCCGCCACCGTATACAGATAGCTCTGCACCGATCCGGCATCCAGCGCACCGTTTTCGATACTCTTTTTAACATTATCCATAATGCCGACCGTGCGACTGACCGAGGTACTGATCTGTCCCTCCACGATCTGACTCGTCAGCGTGATCTCCGTATTCAGATTGTCCTTCAGCTCGCTGTTCATCTGGATCACCGTCAACACACACACGATCCCATAGGTAACGATCGTGAGCGGCAGCAATACAAGCAGCAGCTTGTTCCGGATACTGATAAATCTGCGTTTTTTCATGTAGTGCACTGCTTCCTTTCCATATCATTGTACTTGTAAAAAGTGTATTATGTTTTCGGGGATCCGTCAATGTTTTTTGGGTAAAAAAAGGCACCCGCGAACCGGATGCCTTAGCAGCGCTACCAGGGCTCGAACCTGGAAGTGACGGAGTCAGAGTCCGTTGCCTTACCATTTGGCGATAGCGCTTCACAACAAAATTTATTATACATATCCAAAGGTGGTTTGTCAACAATTTTTTCGATTTTTTCGCATTTTCTCGCATTCAAAAGTATGACCGTAGCTCAACACTGCACACAGGCACTCAAAAGCCCCGCATCCGCGGGGCTTTTGGTGATTATTTTGACAGCTCTTATTTTTTCTTTGCCGGCTTTTTGACCGTGATGGTCATTTTTACCGTCTTGGTCTTACCGTTTTTCAGCGTGACCGTCGCCTTGATAACGACCTTTCCAGCCTTTTTCGTCTGGATCACACCGTTTTTATTGACGGTAGCGACAGACTTTTTGCCGGTCTTATAGGTGATCTTTGCCACATTATCCATGTTCAGCTTCGCACTCATGGCAAACTTCGTCTTTTTACCCGCAGTCACGTTCTTTTTGGTCTTTGCGGGCTTCACGGTCTTTAATACCTGCTTGCTGAACGCATTCGCCTCAGCCGCTGTCACGAGCTTATAATCATCGGAATCCAGTCCGCTGACGATCAGATTGCCGTCTGCATCCACCTTGTAGGTTGACTTGTTCACAAGGCTCAGCTCACCGGTCTTTTCGTCTACCTTTAAGACCTTCAGCTTCTTTCCTGCCTTAATGTCAGATGCGTCCGCAGTCAGCGTGAAAAGCTCCTTGCCGTTCTCATCCTCGACAGTCAGCTCGATCGTAACGTCTGCCGTTCCTGCCGCTTCCGTGATCTGTGAGATCATGTTCGCGGTAAACTGTGCCGACTGCTCCTCGGTGGTCTGTGTCACATCCACATCGACATCCGTAACATTACCATCCGCATCCCTGCTGATGATAACAGTCGCATCAAGACCCGTTTTCTCGTTTTTCAGCTCCTGCGTCGTCGTGGTCGTACCGTTCTCGTTTTTCGTCTCGGTCGTGGTCACTACCGTACCGTCCGGCTTGGTCACGGTCTTTATGGTATCATCCGTTTTCGTCTGACCGGAAGCCGCTCCGGAGCCTGCCGTACTTCCGCCGGATGTCGAACCACCGGAGGTTGAACCGCCTGCAGTTGTCTGTTCCTTGATCTTATACAGGCATACATCATCAATGGTTCCCCACGCACCCGCATCTCCGGCTACATGGATCGCTACGGTCAGCATATCCCCGACTTCTGCATGAACCTTATCCGTCTGCGGCTGCTGCCATACCTTCCAGCCTTGGAGTGCCGCTTCCTTTTTCTCCGCGGTTGCCGCGGTGTCATTCGAGAGTGTGATGCTCACTGCCTCCGATGCACCCATGCTGCCGCCCTGAATATACATATAGGCGCTGTAATCTCCGGCTTCTGCCGCCGTGATCGTCTGACTCAGTGTAAAATCAACTGCATCTGCGGAATAGAAATGCAATGCCTGCTTTCCGCTTCGCGGATCGTCCGTCAGCTTACCGTCCACACCGTTTCCTTCTGCCGTCCACGCATCACAGCCTTCCTCAAAGCCACCCTGCTGCAGCAGGTTTTCCGGCAGCACAGCCACCTCGCAGCTCGTATTCAGTGTAGAAGTATTTCCTTTTGCATCCGTATAGCTCACCACGCCGGTCACCGTATAAGTACCATAGGTCGTGATCGCTGCAAGCTCCCTGTTGTTCCATGTGACAGCCGCCTGATCCTCGGAGCCGTCGTTAAACCGGACCGTAACGCTCGTCGGCAATGCCGCCGCAATATCTGCACCGTATGCAACCTCTACCTGATCCGGCTTGGTCACCGCGTCCGGCCGTTTGGTCGTGGTCGCACCGGTATCCACATACTTAAAGACATTCAGCGATGCGAGCGGTTTTCCGTTAAAATCAAACAGTGCTTGATTGTCCACAGCCGAACCGCCGTACCATTTTCCGGCATCCTCAGCGTCATATTCGTTTGCTGCGCTTGCCGCCCAGCCCGAGCCATAGGTTTCCCATGCGTTTTTATTCGCTGACAGAACCTGCGACGCATTGGATGCACTGCTGTCATATACCTGCACCGGAAGCCATGCGGGTTCCCAGTAACATACACCGATACCGTTGTCGCCGACATTTTTGATCGCCTGAATGACACTCCGTATCTCATCTGCCTGTCCCTGCACGGTAAACGAATAATCCATTCCGGCTACCTTTGTATCATTATTTCCAACGCGGACGGTATTCTCATGTCCGTCGCCGTCTGTCAGAGTGCTCGCCCATGAGGTCTCCGCTACCATAACCTTTTTTCCATAAGTATCCGCGATCGACTTTAACGTGCTTGTAAGGTTGGTCAGCGTTCCGTGCCAGTACGGATAGTAAGACGATGCGAATACGTCATAGCTCACATCATAGGTATTAAGGTTTGCCGCATAGTTTGCATAAGTCCCGCTCTTTTCGGGATTCGCAAAATGTACGGCTACCAGAATATCCTTTCCCTTTTCCGTTCCTGCCTCATGCACGGCATCTGCGCCCGCGTCAAAGATCTTGCACATATTTTCCCATGTGCTTTCACCGCAGACACCATTATTTGTTTCATTTCCTACCTGCACCATGCCGACATCGACACCCGCATCCAAAAGCGTAGTGATGCTGCTTTTGGTGTATTCAGACACTGCCGCCACCTTTTGCGCAACCGTGTAACCATCCCATGCCTTCGGTGCTTTCTGCTTTGCCGGATCAGCCCAGAAGTCGGAATAGTGGAAATCGATCAGCACCTTCATACCTGCTGCGGTCGCCCATTTTCCAATCTTTTCAGCCTTCGCCAGATCGTTATTTCCGCCGCCGTAGCCCTTACCGTTTGCGCTGTTATAGGGATCGTTCCAGACGCGGATCCGCACGTAATTGACACCGGCTTCCTTTAACTGGTCAAAAAACTGCTGATCATTGATCGCCTGTCCGTTCCAGTCGCGGAACACCACGCCGCTGTCCCGCAGGCTGACGTAAGATGACACGTCCACGCCCTTGATAAAATCAGCTCCGAGTCCTTCTACCTTTTGCACATAAATACCATCCGAACCGGTATCGACGATGTCTGCTGCAACGAGTGCGCTCTTTGCGCTCTCCAAGGCTGCCGCTGCTGCCGTAAGCTCTGCCACTGACTTCTGATCCTGATCTGCATAAACGCTCTTTGCCTCCAAAAGCGCGGTCTGCAGGGCATTCCACGTATCTGTCGTGTAATCCGCTGCCGTCAGTGCTTCACACGCTGCGATCTGCGCATTCAACGCATCCGCCGCCTGCGTTTTCTCCGCTTCTGCTGAAAGCTGTTTGGTCAGCCGGATATCATCCAGATCAAACCATCCGTCCGCCTGCATCGTCACCTGAAGCTCGATCGTAGCCGTGGTATCCGATGCCACATCCAGTGCGCCGGTCGCATTTTCCGTAAAATTATCCCATGCACCAAAGCTCATGTTCACAGACTGCGTGGCATCACCTGCGCGGAGCGTCAGTGTTCCGGAAATATCTCCGCCGTCCGCTCCTACGGATAACACATAGCTTCCGGCAGTGACCGCCACATCCCTGCTGATCGTTACCGTGTTTGCATCCTTTGACCAGAAATTCCACAATGTCGATGTATTATTCGTTGCACCGCCGCTGCTCTTGCGTGCTTCCGTATACTCTGTGTCCGTCGTCGTCCACACTACGCTCCAGCCGTCCGCCGCAGACTCCATATCATCCAGATACACCTCCGTCGTGCCTGCTGCCCGAACCTCTGTAAGCCCTGTGCCGCTAACGACCAGAACTGCTGCCATCATAGCCGCCAAAAAACGTTTTGCCACTCCTTTTTTCATCGCTGCTCTCCCTTTCGATCAATTTGCGCAACCGCTTGTTCATGGTCTATATTTTATATGCGGCGTTTCATTTGCACAATAGACAAAACCGCCAAACTTTTTTATTGTTTTTTGTGCATCTTGTCTTTCCATTTCCCGAAAGCACCGATTTTTCCCCAAGAAAAAAGTGTGCATCGCACAGCGTTTGTTCCGCGCGAGATCCTCCGCCTGCGGTGGTCGCTTGAACAGCATAAAAGCCCCGCCGATGCACGTCTATCGTACATCAGCAGGGCTTTTCTCATCACCGGCTTTTCCTCTAATCCGACACATCATCCGGATCTATCAGCGTCTGATCCTCGTCATCCAATCCCTCATGGGAATCCGGCGGCTCGTCCGCCGCTCCGTCGTCCGGCTCCTCGGGTTCGTCCTCGCGGTCAGTCTCACCGGTAATGTCCACCGGCTTCACATCGTTCGTGCTGTGGATCGGGCAGGTATCCGTGCTCAGATTGTTCGGCAGAAGGTACGGCGCATCGTCTGTTCCTGCCGAGCCGCCGCCGATATAGGCAGTCTTTTCCAGACTGTCCTCCGGACAGTACGGACCTGCCGGTTTGCCGGAATCCTTGCAGACGGTCACTGCCACGTGAACGTCACAGGTTTCGGTCGGTACGTTATCTGCGTCAAAATACTCCGTATAAACCTGCGAACCGCGGGGATCACAGTCACAGAGACCGCTCACCGCCAGCTTGCCGGACTTTTTGCAGACCTTGACCTGTACGATGCCCGAAGGCTTCTCAAAGTCTTTGTTCTCCAAGCCCTCATGGATCCGCTGCATGACGGATCGCCAGATAAGCTTCGGATAGCTCGTCATACCGCTGCCGTTCTGCGGGGAATTGTCATCATAGCCGCCCCATACCACGCAGCTATAATACGGCGAATATCCGGCAAACAGTGCATCGCGGTTTTTGGTCGTCGTACCACTCTTTCCTGCGAGCGTCATGCCGCTAAAATTACACAGCCGTCCGGTTCCGGTCGTGATCACGTCCTTCATCGCATCCGTGAGCAGCCATGCCGTTGTTTCCTTGAGCACGCGCTTGGTCTGCGGCGTATTGTCGATCAGCACATTTCCGTCATGATCTAAAATTTTTGTATAAAAACGGGGTTTTATATATTCTCCGCCGTTCGCGATCGTTGCGTATGCCGCGGTCAGCTCCAGATTCG
>CAZERX010000086.1:0-8773 GCA_964515045.1 uncultured Eubacterium sp. | reverse complement strand
AAAGACAGAGACAGTTGGGGAATTTATTCACCAGACTGGGGATGTCTGAGGACAGAGTTTTGCGGAGCAAAATCATCGAGATGGAACGAAGTGAAATCGAGATGACCGGCTTTCGTAAGCAGTGAAAGATTGTTAATCAGTTTGTAATCTGTGTGAAATTTTGAAGGCACATAACCTTGTCATGTATGAGTGTTGCAAAACGCTCTTATATGTATATATAGGGGATTGGTCAAATGGTATGATAGGGGTCTCCAAAACCTTTGGCGGGAGTTCGATTCTCTCATCCCCTGCTAGAAAAGTCCTGCAAAACGCTGGTTTTACGGTGGTTGCAGGACTTTTTATTTTTAATTGCGAAAATACTTGACACTATATTATAAACGGTGTGTAATAAATAATGTCAAGAGGAGATGGAAGGAGGGTGAAGGTTGGAAATAGAATACAGCAAAAAGGCGAAAAAGTTCATTGAGAGCCAAGACAGACCCACGAAGCAACGGATAAAAACGGCTATTGAGGGATTAACGGAAACACCGCCAAAAGGAGATATAAAACTGTTACAGGGCTATTCGGATGGGCGAAAACGTCTAAGAGTTGGGAAGTATAGAATAATATTCAACTGCAACGAAAAAAATGAAATAGAAATATTGTTAATTATAAATATTGATTCACGTGGGGATATATATAAATAAAATCCCAACACAAGGAGGGCGAAAACATGAGTACAGCAACAAAACAGGTTATTGATTTGATGGAGATTTTGCCAGAAAGTGAACAGAATTTTGCGTTAGAATTTATCAAGAAATTAGTTCTTGCGTGGGATCCGGATTTTACAAAGTTGACACCATTTGAGCGTTCAGAATTGGAAAAGGCTTTGGAAGACAACGAGACAGTATCACATAATGATATAAATTGGGATTAAAACCACAATGGGCAAAGAATACCCCCGCCACAGAGCTTCGCAGAAGCACCGTAGCGGGGGCAAATCATATCAGACTATTATAACCTATACAACGACTACTGGAACAGATTCAGAACGCCTGTGGACTGCAGGAACAGCACAAACATCATCACCGGTGCGACGTATCGGATCATAACGACATAGAGCTTTTTACGACCGAATTTCTCACCGTTCCGCTGCATTTCATCAACGACATAATCGGGAGTCAGTACCCAGCCGATCAGGATCGTAGAGAGCAGTGCGATGAACGGCATCATAACGCTGTTGCTGATGTAGTCCATAATGTCTAAAAGCTGACCGGTTGAACCGTTCGGAAGCTGCACCTCAAAATAAAAGATGCTGTAACCAAGGGCGATGATCGCGGACATGGCAAGGTAGATCGCAGAAGTCACGATCACGGTCTTTTTACGGCTTGTATGGAAGATCTCCATACAGTTTGCAACGATGGATTCGAGCACGGAAATGCAGGAGGTCAGCGTTGCAAAGATCGCTGTGATAAAGAACAGGATTCCGACAAAGATGCCTGCTTTTCCCATTGCGGCGAATACCTTCGGCAGTGAGATGAACATGAGGCTCGGACCTGCGCCCATGCCGTCTGTACCGGAAAAAACGAATACTGACGGGATGATCATTGCACCTGCGAGCAGTGCCACACCGGTGTCAAACAGCTCGATCTGATTCACGGAGCGGTTCAGATTGACCTCCGGCTTTACATAAGAGCCGTAGGTGATCATGATTCCCATGGACACGCTCAATGAGAAAAACAACTGGCTCATCGCATCCAAAAGGATCTGTAAGAAACGGCTGACGGTCAGTCCCTTAAAGTGTGGGGTAATGTAATACAGGAAGCCCTGCAGACCCGTGACAGTTTCACCGTCTGCATTGGTGCTGCTCAGTGTGAGCGAATAAACGGCGATCACAACGACCAGTACGAGCAGGATCGGCATCATGTATTTGGAGCAGCGCTCAATGCCGCCCTCAACACCGTTATATACGATAAATGCGGTCACTGCCATAAAGATCAGCGCGTAAATGACCGGTGATACCGGCGATGTGATAAAGGACGTGAAATAGCTGTCCTCTGCCGCAGCCTGTGCCTGACCAGTCAGGTAGACAACGGCGTATTTGGTGATCCAGCCGCCGATCACGGCATAGTAGGTCATGATGAGCACCGGAACGAGGAAGGTCAGGATACCTAAAAACTTCCATTTGGGATGCATTTCGGTGTAAGCGCCGATGGCACTTTTCTGTGTTTTCCGTCCGATGGCGATATCGGAGGTCAGCAGCGTAAAGCCGAAGGTGACGACCAGTATCAGATAGATCAGCAGGAACAGACCGCCGCCGTCCTTTGCTGCGAGATACGGAAACCGCCAGAGGTTGCCGACACCGACCGCGCTGCCCGCGGCGGCAAGGACAAAGCCGAGCTGTCCTGAGAAATTACCGGATTTTTTTTCCATTTGTAAATGACTCCTTTTCTAGTGATTGCATGATAAAAATTACATGGAGATCCAGCCAAAGGCATTTGCCACGGAGCTGATCAGTATGATCGCCGCAAAGATCGGGCAAAGGTACTGGATCATAAAGTTAAAGATCTTTTTCCTGCGGAAGGTGCTCTCGCCGAGCAGTACCTCCTCCTCGATCGCCTTCAGTCCGATGACCCGTGATACGAGCAGACAGGTGGCGATCGCAGCGATCGGCATCATCACGGAATTGGTGATGAAATCAAAGAAATCCAAAAACTGCATGCCGATGATCGTGACCGAAGCGAGCGGGCCGTAGCCGAGCGAGGACAGACTGCCGAGGATCAGCATGATGATACCTGCGACAACGGTTGCTTTTTGGCGGCTCCAGTGAAATTCATCCTCAAAGGTGGCGACTGCGCTCTCTGCGAGTGCGATGGAGCTGGTCAGTGCCGCGAAAAGGACGAGCAGGAAAAATGCAAAGCCGATCGCCGTGCCGAAGCCCATGCTGTCGAATACCTTCGGGATCGTGATGAACATCAGCGACGGTCCTGCCTGTAAGGTGTCGGGGTCTCCGCCGGAAAATGCGAATACGGCGGGGATGATCATAAGACCCGCCATCATCGCGATCGCCGTGTCAAAGATCTCGACGTTTCTCGTAGAGCTTTCGATCGAAATGTCCTTTTTCATATACGAGCCGAAGGTGATAAGGATACCCATCGCGATCGACAGCGAATAGAACATCTGACCCATCGCGCTGACGACCGTCATCCATGAGAAATTCTCGAGGTTCGGAACGAGAAAATATTTTACGCCGGACATTGCGCCGGGGCGCGTGACGGAATAAATGGCGATGATCACGGACAGCACGACGAGGATCGGCATCATGATCTTTGAAACGCGCTCGATGCCGCCCTGTACACCGGCAAAGATGATGAGCAGTGTCAGTACCGCGAAAATGATAAAGCATACCTCTGTCGATACACCGTCCGAGATAAATTCGGAAAAGTATCCGTCAGCCGCGAGTGCACTGCCGTGTCCGAGCATATACTCGATCAGGTATTTGACGACCCAGCCGCCGATCACGGAGTAGTACGGCACGATCAGAAGCGGGATGATCGCATTGATCCAGCCGCCGAAGGATAGCGGCAGCGTTTTTCCGAATTTCCGGAAAGCACTGACCGGACTTTTGCCGGTCATGCGTCCGATCGCTGTCTCTGCCACGATCATTGTGTAGCCGAAGGTCAGCGCCAGTATGATATAGACCAGCAGAAAGATCCCGCCGCCATATTTCGCGGCAAGATAAGGGAAGCGCCAGATGTTTCCGAGTCCGACCGATGCGCCTGCGGCAGCCAGTACAAAACCGATCTTACCCGAAAAAGAGCTTCTTTTACCATGTTGTGTTTCCATAGTGTTCTCCTCTCAATCGTTATTCCTTTTAGTGTATCATACCGCCGGAAAAAAAGCCACCGGTATTATGCCCGCGGTTATTGAAATACGCCACAGAAAATGGTATTCTGACAAAAGATTCTGCGCGCGGATACGCGCAGAGGTAAGGAGAATGATACATATGAACCAGAGAAAAAAAGGGAATTGGAGCGATACCGGTCTGTACCGGATGGGATGCAGTGCGTTCTTTTTCAGCGGCATCTGCGCGATGAGCAGCGGCGTGATCGTGAGCCTGCTGCAGGAATATTACGGCTTTGCTTATGGGATGACAGGAACGCTGCTGTCCTTTATGAACATCGGAAATCTGGTCGCAGGGTTAGCATCCGCAGTGCTGCCGTCGCGGCTCGGTGTGCGCATGACAGCGCTCATTATGACGACCGGCTATACGATCGGCTATCTTTTCATGGCATCGGGAAGTTATCTTTGGCTTCTCATGGCGGCATTCCTGCTGCTCGGACTGGCGAAGGGAAATGCCATCAATAATTGCACCGTGCTCGTCGGCAATCATGCGCCGGAGCGCACGCGCGGAATGAACGTCATGCACGCGAGCTATGCGTGCGGTGCACTGCTCGCACCGATACTGATCACTGCAGCGCTTACAATAGGTGACTTTGCACCGATGTACGCACTGGCGGCTGCGGGTGTTGTACTCTGGCTGATATTCGTGGCAGTGAAGCTGCCGAAAAAGACAGGCTCCGGTGCGGCAGGAGAAAAATCGCGCACCGACTGGAGCTTTTTGCGTGAAAAGAGATTCTGGCTGCTGACGGCACTCATTTTCTGCCAGAATGCGGCGGAGACGAGTGTCACCGGCTGGATGGTTACCTATTATAAAGGAAATGGGATCCTTTCCGGCTCACTCGCGAATTACACGCTTACGATCATGTGGGGCGCGACGCTGATCGGCAGACTGCTGATCGCGTTCGTATTTCCCATTAAGGATCGCTTCCGCGCGCTGGCACTGATGGGCGCAGGGTGCGTCGTGCTGTATGCCGGACTCATTTTTTCTGATACCGGCTGGATGGCGATCGTGATGCTTTTTGCGTTCGCACTTTCCATGGCAGGTGTCAATCCGACCGCAGTCGCGGGCGCGGGAAACATGCTGAGCGCGGCGAGCATGGGGATCATGCTGCCTGCCGCGGGGATCGGTTCGATCCTGATGCCGTGGGTGATCGGCATGATCGCAGAGCATGTGAGCCTGCAGGCAGGTATGGCGTGCAACATCATCCCGTGCATCGGGATCCCAATCTTCAGTCTGCTGTGCAGGCGCATGGAGCAGACGGCGCGTTAATCGGTCGTGGCTTCCGGATCCTTTTTCCGTGGCGGGCGTTTCCGCTTGGCGGGTATCTGCGGAGCTTTTTTCTGCACCTGTGCAGGCAGATTTTTGAGCGCGACATGCATGAGGGAGCGGATCGTTTCGGTGAGGATGCGTTTGGTCTCCTCATCGAGCGTTTTCATCGTATCGAGCAGAGCGGTAAGCTCAGACAGACGGCTGCTCTTTAGATCCACGAAGGAGGAAATGTCGCTTGTGGAAATGACGGAGTAGAGCGCATCGACAAACTGCTCCCGCTGCTCGTGGGTAAGACGCGCGAGCCAGTCAGCGAGCGTCTGGTTCAGATAATCCGCACCGGAGGTGGTGCGTTCGAGCTTGATGAATGCGCCGTCCTCAATGACCCATGAATAGGGATTGTGCTGGACGATGCCGAGGGCGCGGCTTTCGATGATCTCATAACGCTCCTGATGCTCAAGGAGCATACCGACGAGCGAGGACTGCGGCAGTGTTTTTTTGATGCGATCTTGAATTTGAAGATAGTTTTCGCTCGTAAAAATATTGTCGCGGAAGCCCGGACCGTCGTGTGAATAGATCGCAGTGATGCGGTTCTGCAGGCGCTTTTGGCTGTTCATTGCGGCGTATACGGCGAGATTGCCGCCCTTGGAATGTCCGCCGAGGATGAGCTGACCGCGCACGAGCTTTGCGACTGTCTGCGTATATGCGAGCGCGGCTTCCTGTGAGGGCACCGGCGTGAGGAACGCCATGTTAAAGTCCTCCTTCCAGCCGACGAACGTGGAATCTGTGCCGCGAAAGGCGAGATAGCTTGTGTCCGCGTTCAGAAAAAAGGTCATGGCGCAGAACTGCTTTTGTGCGGCTGCGTCGAAGTCCTCCTCATAGTAAGCAATGCCGATCTCGCGGAAACGCGGGCTGGCGGCACATGCCTCCAGAAGCTCGCGGTTTTTCTGTGCGTCCGGCTGGCTGGCAAAGAAATAAGGAAAGCATTCGGCGCGGTAGAGCTGCTGCAGCGTCAGCGGCGTGCGCACCGCTCCGGCAGACGGCGGCTCCAAAAGATTTCCCATGTGGATATAGGAAAACTGTGAGAGCACGAGGGAATCCACCTCGTTGAAGGGGTGCTCTGCGAAGGTGCGAAGCTCCTGCTGTACATATTCGATGATCGATCCTGACATACTTACGTTCCTCTTTTTTTATTGAATTTTATCTGTCCGACGACAGATCGTTTACTTTGCAAAAATTCTAACACCACCGACGGACGCGGTCAAGGAAAAGCGCATGGATTTCCGATTGTATTTCGAGCAAAGTTGTGATAGAATCAAGGTAACATGTTAGTTGCACGGGATCAAAGAACAACGATTGATGGAGGAAAAACAAATGGAGTACACATTACAAAATGAGTATCTGACCGTGAAGGTATCGACGACCGGAGGTGTGCTGACCTCGATCCGGAGCAGTGAGGGCATCGAGTATCTGTGGCAGGGCGATCCGGCGTACTGGGCGAATCAGGCTCCGCTGCTGTTCCCGATCTGCGGCAGCATCCGTGAGAACCGTGCGGAGCTTGGCGTGGGAAAGGAAACACAGATGAAGCGTCACGGGATCGTGCGCGGCAGGGAGTTTTCGTGCGAGCAGCAGTCCATGCATTCGATCACGCTGGCGATCACGAGTGATGAGGAGATGAAGGGGATGTTCCCGTATGAAGCAAAGCTCGCCGTGACCTATGAGCTGGACGGACACAGCATCCGGCAGACCTTTACCGTGACCAATCTGGAGCGTGACGAGCGGATGCCGTTTTTCGTCGGCGGACATCCCGCGTTCAACTGCCCGA
Source organism: uncultured Eubacterium sp. (assembly GCA_964515045.1). GTDB lineage: Bacteria > Bacillota > Clostridia > Lachnospirales > Lachnospiraceae > W0P33-017. Next base: position 1,799 of record CAZERX010000086.1, on the reverse strand, counting down.
TCGTCGCAGGCGATGATTATACGGATTATTATGTGGAATTTGAAAAAGAGGAGACCTGTACCGTACCGGAGCAGCTCACGGAGACCGGACTGCTCAATCTGCAGAACCGCAGTGCATGTCTGGATCATACGAAGCGTCTGCCGCTGTCCTTTGATCTGTTTGAAAAGGATGCGATCACCTTTGATGAGCTGGAGTCGCGCAGTGTGACGCTCGCATCGGATAAGCATGCGCACAGCGTAAGGATCGACTTTGCAGAGTTTCCGTATCTGATCCTCTGGACGACGGCAAATCACGGACCGTTCCTTGCGATCGAGCCGTGGCTTGGACTGTCCACCTGCAGTGATGAGAGTGACTGCTTTGAGGAGAAACGGAACGTGCAGTTCGCAGAGCCTGCGGAGTCCAAGAGCTACAGCTTTACGATCACCGTTTCGTAGACGTTAAATATCAGATATAGAGGAGCATTTTCCGATGAAAAAAAGGAAAATGCTCCTTTTCTTTGGTCGGAAATGGTATACTATTGCATAAGAGGGGGATACTGCGATGAATGAAGTCTTGGAACAAAAATATGAGAGCCTGTGCCGGCTGCTCGCCGGTTATGACCGTGCGGCGGTCGCATTTTCTGCGGGCGTGGATTCGACACTGCTGCTTGCCGTGGCAAGCGAGGTGCTTGGCGACCGTGCGTGTGCCGTGACGGTAGGTGCGGATTGGATCGCGGCAGGGGAGTGTGCGCAGGCAGAAGCATTTTGCAGGGAGCATGCGATCGGATTTATGCAGTTGCATATTCGCGCGGATGAGATTAGCGGATTTTCAGAGAATCCGCCGGAACGGTGCTATTTATGCAAACGCATACTTTTTTCGCGCATCCGGAATGCGGCTGCGGAACGCGGCATCGTTCATGTGCTGGAAGGCTCGAACGTGGATGATCTGTCGGATTACCGTCCGGGGCTTCGGGCGATCACAGAGCTTCATGTGCACAGTCCTCTGCGGGAGTGCGGGCTTACCAAGGCAGAGATCCGCGAGCTGTCGCGCGTTCTCGGACTGCCGACGGCAGAGAAGCCGTCAATGGCGTGTCTTGCATCGCGGATCCCATATGGGGAGCGCATCACGACACAGAAGCTGCGGATGGCTGAGGCAGGCGAACAGCTCCTGCGGGAGATGGGCTTTTCCCAGTATCGCGTGCGTGTGCATGGAGATCTCGCACGGATCGAGCTGCCGGAGGGAGAGCTGTCACGGGCGGCGGCAGAACCGCTCCGTTCGCGGCTGACCGGTCAGATGAAGCGGCTCGGCTTCACCTATGTGACGCTGGATCTGCAGGGCTACCGCACCGGAAGTCTGAATGAGCGTCTGAACAAAGAGTTGACATAATACAAGATATTGTGCAAGAGCATCCTGCATAAAAACAAGATGTTGAAGGGATGGCTGTCAAATGTCTGATAATTCGACGGAGCATCCGGATAATGAATGGAAAATTCTGTCACTTGACAAACAGACTTTGCGGGTATATGATGTTAGACATTCCGAACTAACGACGCAGGAAATATGTAAAAAAATGAAAGAAATAGACAATATCCGGAGGAGCTTCGGATTATTTAGGAGGAAACAGATTATGAAACAATACCGTGTGACCGGCATGAGCTGTGCGGCATGCAGTGCGCGCGTGGAGAAGGCGGTGCGTGCCGTGGAGGGCGTGCAGGAGGTATCCGTGAGCCTGCTGACCAATTCCATGGCGGTTGACGGAACGGCAGAGCCGGATGCCGTGATCGCGGCAGTCACGCAGGCAGGTTACGGCGCGGAGTGTA
>CAZERX010000085.1:0-8874 GCA_964515045.1 uncultured Eubacterium sp. | reverse complement strand
GAACTGACGGATATCCGTGAAGTTGTGCTTGCCGCAGGACGGACAGGGAACGCTATGCTCCTCGATAAAGCCCATCATCTTTTCCTGTGACCAGCCGTCTACGGAATCCTCTAAGGTGATACCGTTTTCTGCTGCATAGTCCTCGATGATCTTGTCCGCACGGAAGCGCTCATGGCATTCCTTACAGTCCATCAAAGGGTCTGAAAAGCCGCCGAGATGTCCGGATGCCACCCATGTCTGGGGATTCATAAGTATCGCGCAGTCCACGCCTACGTTATAGGGGTTCTCCTGCACGAATTTCTGCCACCATGCCTTTTTTACATTATTTTTCAGTTCGACACCAAGATTGCCGTAATCCCACGTATTTGCGAGTCCTCCGTAGATCTCTGAGCCGGGATACACAAATCCCCTCGCCTTTGCCAGTGCAACGATCTTGTCCATTGTCTTTTCCATAATCCATCATCCTCTTTTCGCTTATTCTGGTTATTTATATACGATGTATGCCGGCTGTGCCGAATCATCTAATATATCATAGGTCACATCGGCAGTATTCTTGCCGGTCACTGCTGCATTCTCTGATACAAAAAGGATCGTTCCGTCCACCTGTACCTGCAACTGCTGTCCGATGATAACGATCTTATTGCCGTCCGCATCCCACGTTGTCTCCTTGTCCGTCACTGCCGTGAACGCGCTCGGTATGTCGTAGCCGTCTGCCTTTGCATCCAGAACAGTGCCCGCATAGCAGTCCACGCCATTGAACGCTGCATAATCCTCCGCAGATGCATAATTCAGATAGACATGCGCCGTCTGCTCCTCCACGCCGAAATCCAAAAGCTCGACCGTACCCTCGCCGGATCGCTCCACATATGTATCAACGGTCTCCGTGATAAATTCCGACAGCTCTGTCTCGTCGTAATAGTCCTTATCAAAGGCTGCCACATTCGCACCCTTCACCGTGCCCTTTTTCTGCACATAGATCGTATCCCTGTCAGCAGAAAACTCACTCCCGCAGCCGGTCAGCATCGCCATGACAAGCATCGCCGCCAGACCGCATCGAACTGCTTTTCTCATAAGTCATCCTCCGTAACGTCTTGAAATCCGCTTTATTATACTATTTTCACGCCACGATTTCAACTGATAAATGTAAAAAGGGAACGCTCACCATATGCCGATCAGCTCCAGCGAGCGGAACGCACGATCCGTATACCGCAGCCGGCAGCTCTCTACGATCTCCTCCAGCCGCACCAGAACCTCCTCCGTCACCTGAAACTGATAGAGCTTTCCGATCGGTGCCGTTTCGATGTAGCGCAGCGTATAAAGCGTCGAGCCGTCCACATCCGCCCCGCCGCCATCGATCATCTGGCACGCATCGCACAGCACGCCGTTTTTCCGGATATGGAAGGTGTGCAGTGACTCCTTCGCTCCGCAGGAAACACAGCGGAACAGCTCCGGATATTCACCGGCGAGCACGAACATCCGCATTTCGTAAATACGACGGACAAGCCGGTTTGACAAAACCGGCTTTGTGAGTGCCCGAAGGGACGCATACAGGAGATTGCACATATCCTTCGCCTCGACATTTTCTACCGCGTAATAATCGGCAAGCTCCAGAAAGTAGAAGCCGTAGGACGCAGTCTCCAGATCCTCCGTCAGCTCGCGAAAATACTCCTTCACGCTGATCTTACAGGCATTATATGCAGTTTTTCCTTCAAATAGCTCAAATTCTCCGAATGCAAACGGATTCGTCGCCGCCAGCAGGGAGCTGTTCGGCCGTCTGGCACCTCTGGCAAACACCGTGATCCTGCCGCGCTCCCTCGTCAGTACGATCAGACGCTTGTCATATTCCCCGATCGGCATGGCGGAGAGCACCATCCCATTCAGCAGAATGGTCTGTCCCATGTCTGTAATCCTCTTTCAAAAATGCGCCGTGTTCCGCTGTCACTTTGCCAACACAGCTACAATATTCCAGATAATCCCGCACGCTTCCGGTTGCCGCGAACCGGTTCCATTTTTCCTCCGGCATGTACCTTCCCCCTGTTCTCCTAAAGTTTCAGCCGCTGCTGATCTCAATATTAGGGTATGCGTCACGCCTGTGTTCCATACGAGATAAAAAGTGGAAAATCCAGTCTTAATTTTCCTCTTTATAACCAAAGTTTTTGAGCAGGATATCACTGTCCCGCCAGTCCTTTTTTACCTTGACCCAGAGCTTTAGGTTCACCTTGCAGTCCAGCAGACGCTCGATCTCAAACCGTGCGTTCGTTCCGATCTTTTTCAGCATACTGCCGCCCTTTCCGATGATGATGCCCTTGTGTGAATCACGCTCGCAGATAATGGTCGCGTCAATATCGACCAGCGCCTGTCCCTTCCGATCCTTCATCCGCTCGATCGTCACGGCGATGCCGTGCGGGATCTCATCACTCAGCGCATGGAGTGCCTTCTCGCGGATCAGCTCCGCTACGATCTGACGCTCCGGCTGATCCGTGACCGTATCCTCGTCATAAAACATCGGCCCGTACGGCAGGTATTTGAAAATGGTATCACACACATCCTCCATGCCCTGTCCGCGCAGCGCACTCGCGGGAATGATCTCTGCAAAATCGTAGATCTTTCGATAAGTATCTATGTATTCGAGAAGCTGCTCCTTTTTTTCGACGGTATCCGTCTTATTTATGATCAGTATGACCGGCGTTTTCACTTTTTTCAGAACCTCTGCGATATGCTGTTCACCCGCACCGATAAAATTCGTCGGCTCGACGAGCCAGAGCACCAGATCCACCTCGCTGAGTGTGTGCTCTGCCACGTTCACCATATATTCACCGAGCTTATTTTTCGCCTTGTGGATGCCCGGTGTGTCCAAAAATACGACCTGTCCGCGCTCGGGATCCGTATAAACGGTCTGGATCCGGTTGCGCGTGGTCTGCGGCTTATTGGAAGTGATCGCGATCTTTTGTCCGATCAGATGGTTCATCAGCGTGGACTTGCCGACGTTCGGTCTGCCGATGATCGTCACAAATCCGGACTTTAATGCTTTGTTTGTATCATTCATGCAAAAAGCTCCTCCAAATTCATAAACATGTCTTTTTCTTTCTCCAGTGTATCCTCATTTCCGATGACGCACAGCCAGCCGTCCGCAAGCACTGCGGAAAGTAACGGCTCTAACGCGCGGATGTCGTCCGCCGTCGCGCCTAAGATCTCGTCGCGCTCCTTCTGTACCTGCTCCTCCGTAAGTCCCGTCATGTAGGCACTGAGCGACCGCAGTCCCTTCGTCGCAGGCGTGAGCGGCGTATCCAGCGCACTCATGGTTCCGATGATAAACTTGGTCATTTCGCGCTCATCCGCATGAAAATCGTGCAGATATGCAGGTATCCCGTCAAAGATCTCGTTCGTTTTCCTTAAATTCGGATCACGATAGGAGGACAGATACGAATCACCATTCCGCGAAAAACCGCTCATGCAGCCATACGCGCCGCCCTGCACGCGGATATTCTGCCAGAGATATTCATAATTCATGATGACCTTTAGGATCTGCAATGCTCCGGTATAAGGATAGCCTGCCTTTCTGAAATTGCCGGCTCTCGATACATACTGGATCTGTGCGGCATTCTTTAAGCCCTCGTTTTTCTGCGTGCAGACAAACTGCATCGTTTTCCGGTCGGATGAGGTCTCCGGCAGACGTTCCGTCAGCTTCAAAAGCTCCGGTGCGAGTCCGTCCCGATCCGCTGCGCCGACCGTCTCACTGACGATCAGACCGTCACTTACAAAAATACGTCCGATCAGCTCCTGCAGCTTCGCGCGCAGTCCGTTCACACGCGCGTCAAAATCCTGCTCAAGCTCCTTCACAAGCTGATACAGCGCGATGCCGCCGGTCTCATCCGTAAAGCTGCCGGAATTTGAGCCATAGGACAGCGCACGCATCGCAGATACCGCATGTCCGGCGGTCGTCATCACCATTTCAAGCCGTGACTTCATCTGCAAAAGGATCTCGTGCAGACGCTTGTCATCAGACAGATCCGTACCGGTCAGGATCTCCGTCACAAGCTCCATCGCACGCGGGAGCTGCGGGATCAGCACCTTGATACCGACCGTATAGCGCAGATCCATCTGATCCGGTTTATCGACCCGCGTAAAGCCCTGCAATACCGACTGGATCCCGCCGGTCGAAAGGTTGATCTCATTTGCCAGCTCGCTGTAGCTGTAATGCTCTGTATCCATATAGCCGAGCACTGCCTTTAGGATACCGAGATACGGAAGCTCCCCAGCGGTCAGTCCGTTCAGCGAGAACATCAGATCCACGTATGAGATACCGTTCGTCGCGATGTCATGGAAAATGACTGGTACACCCGCCATTTTAAGCTCCTCATTGTAAAAATGCGGTGCTTCCTTTTTCATGTCGCCGCGTGTGAGCAGCGGGATCTTTTCGAGATCCTCCTTCGGGGAAGGCTCGGACTGATATTCCTTCAGATGTGCCGTAGCCTGCACGAGCGCACGTATCTCATCCGCGCTCAGTGTCTCCTTGTATGCGGCGAGCTTCTGCTCCAGCGCACGGTCATTCTCTGCGGTCAGTCCGCGCTTCGGACAGACTGCGACCACGGATGCATGTGTGTTATCCAATAACCACTGTTCTGCCAGTGACTCAAAGTAACCGTTCTCCTGCTCTGCCTGCTCCCGCAGGAATGCGAAGGTTTCCCCTGCCTCCAGATGTAAGAACGGCTCATTTTCATCATACAACCAACTGTCCATACACTGCAGACCATAGATCAGTCCTTTCGGATATGTGCCGAAATCTGCTTCACGATACTTGAACTCGGCGCTGTTGATACCTGCGAGCAGCGCCTTTTTGTCAATTCCCTTTTTGATCAGCTCCTGCAGGGTCTGCCGTATCGTCTGTACAAAACGCTCCTGATCCTCTGCATTGGCATTTTTCGCCACGATCGAAAAGACCGGCTGATATGTCGAATTGTCATACGAGCTGATCAGATCCTTTCCGATGCCCGCGTCGAGCAGCGCCTGCTTTAACGGTGCGCCGGGTGCGCCGAGCAGTGCATAATCCAGCACATCAAACGCAAGATAATATTCCTTGTTCAGCACCGTATCCACGACCACGTTATACGCAAGATACGCATTGTCCGTGAGCGGCTCGTTGCTCGCCACGGGATAGTCCTTTTTCAGCTCGATCGGCTTCTGGAACGGCTGCTGTCTTTCGATCTGCGAATCAACGGGCTGACTGTCATACCGTGACAGGTAGTGCTCATCGATCCACCGCAGCTTCTCTGCCATATCCATGTCACCGTACAGATAAATGTACGAATTGGACGGATGATAATAACGTCTGTGGAAATCCAGATACTGCTCATAGGTCAGCGACGGGATCACCTCCGGATCGCCGCCCGACTCATTTCCATAGGTCGTATCGGGGAATAAAGAGTTTAACACCACGCGATCCAACACACCCTCCGGTGAGGAAAACGCACCCTTCATCTCATTGTATACAACACCGTTCAGTGTCAGCGGCGCATCGGCACTTTCCAACTCATAGTGCCAGCCCTCCTGCTGAAAGATCTCCTCGTATTTATAAATATTCGGATGGAACACGGCATCCAGATAGACGTGCATCAGATTCTGAAAATCCGTGTCATTGCAGCTTGCGACCGGATAGATCGTCTTGTCGGGATAGGTCATCGCGTTCAAAAACGTGTTCAGCGAGCCTTTCACCAGCTCAACGAACGGATCCTTGACCGGAAAATCATCAGAGCCGCACAGTACGGTATGCTCAATGATATGCGGCACACCGGTCGAATCCTCCACGGGTGTGCGGAATGCGATATAGAAAACCTTATTCTCATCCTCATTTTCGACGAGCGCGATGCGCGCACCGCTTTTTTTATGACGGAGCAGTGTTCCCTGTGACCCAAGATCCTGCAGGGACTCCTCGCGGATCACCTCATATGCTGTCAATTCTGAAATCTGTCTGCTGTTCAATCTCGTTTCCTCCAACTATCTATTACTTTTCAGTATTTCCAATAACTTCACCAGTATAACATATTTTGAACAAAAAAACAGCCATTCCTGAACGGAATGACTGTTTTTCATCTGCAAACTAAAATATTGCGGCGACTAGATTCTGGTAACGTTCGCTGCCTGAGGTCCCTTGTCTCCATCGACAACCTCAAACTCAACCTTTTCGCCATCCTTCAATTCCTTGAAGCCGTCCATATTCAGTGCTGAAAAATGAACAAATACTTCGTTGCCGGCCTCATCAGAAATAAATCCGTAGCCTTTTTTTGCGTTAAACCACTTCACAGTTCCCTGCTGCATAACACTTCCTCCTAAAATCAATTAGATATTGCTTGAAATTCCACGCCTCTTTGGTGCAGCCTTTTCAACTTAGGTCTAAGTTATCACATTTTGGCATTTTTGTCAATTCTTTTTACAAAAACTGAATATTTTTATCTAACATGCACATCAAGCTGCGGGAATGCAAGCTCGATACCTGCCGCCTCCAAGGACAGCTTGATCTGCTCGTTCAACTCCCACTTTGCCTGCCAATACTGCTCCGGCAGCGTCCAAAGCTGCATGGTCAACCGCACACTGCTCTCAGCAAGCTCGCTCACAACGACCTGATACTTCCGGTCATCTATCCGGTACGGACACTGCTCCGCGATGCCGGTCAGCACCTGCTTCGCGCGCGAAAGATCCGACGAATAGGAAATGTCTGCCGACAGATCCAGCCTCCGTGCCCCGCTCTTGGTCAGATTCGTGATGCTGTTATTCGCCAGCGTACCGTTCGGGATCACGATGGTGAGGTTATCCGCCGTCATAAGTGTTGTATAAAATACAGAAATCTCGCTGACCGTGCCCTCGTTTTTGCCGGTGCCCTCTATGATATAATCACCGACGGAGAACGGCTTCAGCAGCAAAATGAGCACACCGCCCGCGAAATTGGACAGGCTGCCCTGCAATGCCAGACCGAGCGTAAGCCCCGCCGAGCCGAGCACTGCGACCACAGAAGCGGTCGTCACGCCAAACAGACCGAGGATCATCAGTATTACGATAAAATAGCCTGCAAATTTTACGATCGCATCCAAAAACTGACAGACACCCGCATCGACTCCGTGCCGCTCCAGCATCCGTTTCAGAAGCCTTCGCAGCAGCTTTACGATCCGTATACCGATAATATAAACCAGCACTGCCGCAACCACTGACAATGCAAAGCTGATCAGAGTCGGCTGCGCATTCGCTATCAGACGCTCCAGCCGTGATACTTCCACTACATCATTCATATGCATCCTACCATATAAAAAGTCATCAGATCTCGTGTATAAACAGTCCGCTGCGCAGCTTCGGCTCAAACCATGTGGATTTCGGCGGCATCAGAAGCCCTGCGTCTGCCACGGCAAACAGCTCCTGTATATCCGTCGCATACATGGCAAATGCGCACACGCTGTCACCCTCTGCGCTGCAGCGGCGTTCCAGCTCATCCAGTCCGCGGATACCGCCGACAAAATCGATGCGCTGATCTGTCTTCGGATCTCCGATCCCAAGCACCGGTGCGAGCAGAAGCTCCTGCAAAAGAGACACATCCAGTCCCTTTACCGGATCGGTACTCTGATCCTGCTCACGGATCGAGCAAAGATACCATGCACCGTTCAGATACATGGAGAAATCACCCTTTTTCTGCGGTCTGCGATGTTCCCGATCGACCGCCTTTACGTCAAACAGCGTCTGCACCTTCGTAAGAAATGCTTCCGCAGACATGCCGTTCAGATCCTTTACCACACGATTGTAGTCCATGATCATCAGCTCCTCATCCGCAAACAGCACGGATAAGAAGTAGTTGAACTCCTCCGTTCCGTCATAGTCCGGATGCTCTGCGCGCCGCTTCTGACCGACCTTGACTGCCGATGCCGCACGGTGATGTCCATCTGCGATATAGATCTCATGGATCTCCGAAAATGCGCCGCAGACCGCTTCGATATCCTGCGGATCTGCGATCACCCATACGCGGTGACGGATGCCGTCCTCTGACACGAAATCATAGACCGCCGCCTGTTCCTTCGTCTTTGCAACGACCACACGGATCACTGCATCCGCGCGATATGCAAGAAAGATCGGTCCGGTCTGTGCATTACAGCTATCCACGTGATGGATACGGTCGGCTTCCTTGTCTGCACGCGTATTCTCATGCTTTTTGATCACACCGGACGCGTAATCATCAATGGACGCACATGCCACGATACCGGTCTGCACGCGTCCGTCCATCGTCAGCTCATAAATATAATAGCAGGGTGTCTCATCCTGTGCGAAATCACCCTTTTTAATCTTTTCCCACAACAGATCGTGTGCTTTCTGATACACACATTCTGCGTAGGTATCCACGGAATCATCAAACTGTGTTTCCGCGCGATCGATGTTCAGAAAGGAATCGGGATGATCCTTTACGACCTCCTTTGCCTCCTGTCTGTTGTATACGTCATACGGCAGTGCGGCGATCGCCGCCGCCTTCTCTTCCGTCGGGCGATATGCCCGAAAAGGTCTGATCACTGCCATTATTTGATCACCCTTGCCTTGAACACACCCGGAAGTGCGCACATTTTCTCAATGACCTCTGCCGGTACGGGTGCGTCTACATCCATCATGGTGTATGCATAGTCACCCTTGCTCTTATTGGACATGTTGTCGATGTTCACGCCTGCATCGCCGAGCAGCGCAGTAAAACTGCCGATCGTTCCCTTTGCGTTCTTGTGCAGGAATGCGATACGGCTTGCGGTCTGGCAGACTCCCATGTCGCAGTTCGGATAGTTTACGGAATTTTTGATGTTTCCGTTTTCCATATAATCACGGATCTCCTGTACTGCCATTACGGCACAGTTATCC